>NZ_JBDJAV010000032.1:0-110487 GCF_039649625.1 Plantactinospora sp. ZYX-F-223
GTGCGCCCACCACCGCGCTCCACAGGTCCGTATCCGCCATGGCACCCGCCAGCAACAGCAGCAACAGCGAGGTTGCACCGTGGGCCCCGGCGCAGCCCTGACGGCAGCAGGTTGGCCGGTTTCTCCGGCACCGCCAACGCACCAGCCGCGGACCGATCTCCCACGTCCGCGTCCCCCGCGCGCCGTACCGGCGCGGCGGCTGCGGCACGTCGCCCTCGGCCGGCCGACACCTCCGCGAGTACCCGCGCGACCTCATCCCGGTCCGGTGACCCGCTGAGCCATCGTCCTGTTCGCGCCGCCTCCCCCACGACCTCCTCCACGGCCCACTCCGCGTCGTGAGCGAACAGGGGAAATCGATTCTCACTCACGTTCGAACGCTGAGGCCAGCGAGGTACGGCGCCTCCCGCAACGCTGGTTGTGACAGCGATCGTTGATTGGCCGGCCCCGCGCTCTTGAGCGACAGCAGCGTCCTGATCTGCGAAGGTTCGTTGGCCATCGGCGCGAGGGTTGTTGGCCGTACGCGTCTGGGCGGGTGGCCTGGATGTGTGACGCTCACGATCCCGCGGTGGGCCTGCCATGTCTGATAGACCGGCACGGATCTCCGGTGCGGCTATGCCGGCAGCGAGGGTGGTGTCGTCGTCGTGCGGCGTCTCTCGTTTGTGTATGAATGGTCCGAATCTCGACGATGTGCAGAGCCAACTGCTGTTGGAGGCGGGCTGGTCCAGGCGGTGGACGACCGCACTCCTGGTTGTCCCGCCGATCAGCCCGATGTCGGTGACAGAGCGTGTTGCCGCCGCGACGATCCTGCTGGGACGGCGACTGGCGACCACGGTCGCGCGATCCGACCAGGGCGGAGTTGCGGTGACCCCCGATCCGGGAGTTGCCGGTGGTCGAGGCCGACCGTCCGGTGCGACTCCGGCCAGCCGCAAGGCACACAAAACGCCCGCCGGATGGCACACGACCAGCGCGGATTGTGAAAAGGACCATCGAAAGCGTCCACCCTCTACCCGGGCCTCTATCCTTCCTGCTCCCGGGCCCTTACCCTCATTGACCTGGGAGAAGGAGCTGAGAGAGCATGAACGGAAGCAGAACCCGAACACGCCGGCGGCGGCTGCTGGCGTTCGTGGTCGCCGGCGCGGCCACGGTAGCCGGGCTGGCGGTCGCGTCGCCGACCTACGCCGCCGAGGCGCCCGACAACACCTGCCCGCAAGTGGAGATCATCGGCGCCCGGGGCAGCCTCCAACCTCCCGGCCTCGGCATCATCCTCACGCCGCTGGCCCAGCAGATCACGCAGCAGTTGCCGCAAACCGTCCGTGCCACCGCACTGAACTACCCGGCAACATTGTTCAACTACGCCGCCAGCGTCCGGCAGGGCGTCGCCGAGATCCAGCGGGTCATGGCGGCCACCGCCGCGCAGTGCGCCGACACCCGCTTCGTCCTGATGGGCTACTCGCAGGGCGCCAACGTGATGGGCGATGCGCTGGTCGGCGGCGGTTTCGGTGGCAGCTCGGCACTCACCGCCGACCTCGCCTCCCGGATCTCCTCCGTGCTGCTCTTCGGCGACCCGACGTTCACCGCTGGCGAGTCGTTCAACGTCACCGATGGCCAGGCCTCCGGCATCTTCCCCCGCAGAGCAGGCCAGCTGAACGCGTTCGCCGACCGGATCCAGTCCTACTGCAACGCCAACGACCGGTTCTGCCAGAACGGGACCAGCCTCGCCGCGCACCTGGACTATCGGAGCTTCCTGGGCCAGGCCACCGAGTTCGTCGCAGACCAGGCGGGCGCCGACTTCGGCGGTTGACCCTGCTGGTGGTCGCGGCCCGGATGATCCACCGGCGGTACGTCGAGGTGGCCCCACCACGGTGAACCCCTCGTCACGCGCCGAAGAGCGGGTACGTGATCTTGGAATGGCCGGGCGACCTAGCCTGGGCCGTGACCCGAGATTGCCAGGCGACCTGATTAGGGGCTTGTATCTCAAGCCGCTTGAGATCGCATAGTGGGCGTCGTGGACATGAACGAGCTGTACGCCATCGGGGATGTCGCCCGGCGGACCGGCCTGAGCGTCAGCGCCGTCCGGTACTACGCGGACGCCGGTGTCGTCACGCCGGCCGCCAGCACCCCGGCCGGCCACCGCCGGTACGACGTGTCGGCCATCGCCCGGCTGGAACTGGTCAGGACGCTACGGGAACTCGACGCCAGCCTGGACGAGATCAGGCGGATGCTGGCCGGCGAGGCGACGCTGCGCGAGTTGGCCACCACCCACCTGGCCCTGCTGGACCGGCAGGAGGCACGGCTGCGCAGCCGTCGCGCGGTGCTGTCGGCCATCCTGCGGCAGGACTCCACGGCCGAGCAGGTCACGCTGATGCACAAGCTGGCCGGCATGCCGGACGAGGAGCGCGACCGGCTGATCGACGAGTTCTGGACCGAGGTCTCCACCGGCTGGGAGCCGCCGGAGCGGATGGTCGAGTGGTGGCGGGCGGCCCGGCCTGAGCTGCCCGAGCATCCCACCGCGGCGCAGCTGGAGGCGTGGATCGAGCTGGCCGAGCTGGTCCGGGACACCGAGGTCCGGCAGGCCCTGCGCCGTGAGCTGTACGAGGTGTGCACCACCGGGGCCGGGCCGCTGATGACCTCGTCGCCGATGCTGGACGCCCTGGAGGCGGCCACGCCGATCGGCCAGGCGGTGATGGACGCGGCGCGGGAGCGGGTGCCGCCGGACTCGCTGCGGGGGCGGGAGATCGCCGACCGGTGGATCGGGTGGCTGACCGGCATCTTCGCGACACCGGACAGCCCCGGGATTCCGGACACACCCGAGTTCCGGATCCAGGCGGCCGACCACATGCTGGCGGGCGCGGAGTGGGATCGCACGCCGCCGGAGCCGGAGGGACCGTTCGACCGGTACATGGCGCTGGTCACCGCCGTGAGCAACCTGCCGCCGGAGCGGTTCCCGTTCGAGTGGCTGGCCGCGGCACTGCGCGCGTCCGCCGTACCGGCTCCCTGATTAGCGATACGCGGCTCGGCCGGTTGGCCTACCTAGTCAACGTGGCGCATCGGGCGGACTTTCTGCGCATCGCAGAAGTGACCGGCGAGCATGAGGGCGCTTCGGATCCATCCCTGCTGAATCCGATACAGGGCTTGACTTGAACGACAGGCAGGGCGGCGATTGTGAATGCGAGACAGGGTGTCGGTCAGTGGAACTCGGCTGCGTGATCGGCGGCCCATCGTGCGAAGGTACCGGCTGGTCGCCCGGTGAGGCGTTCGACGTGATCGGTGATGAGGTTCGACTCGGGTCGGTGCAGCGAAGCGGAGATCAACGCTTCCACGAGTGCCGTGGGACGGCCGTCCGCGAGCATGTGTGCTTGCGCGAGCTCGGTGGGAACCGCGTCGAAGCATAGGCGGCGTCCGAGCGCGGACCCGAGTTGAGCGACCTGGTCGGCGCGGTTGAGGAGTTCTGGTCCGGTCAGCAGGTGCGGGCCGTGATCCAGTTGCGTCTGGGGCGCGAGAAGGACGGCGGCGGCCGCGGCCGCGACGTCCCGCTCGTCGACGACAGCTGTGCGCGGAAAGTCGGGGCCTGCGACAACGTCGCCTGCCCGCAGCTGCGCGGCCCAGCCCCGGGCGTTGTGGGGCTTTCCCTACCGGAAGTCGCAGCGGCCATGGCGCCAACGAAGACGGCGGCACAGGCGGTCGTCCGGGCGAAGATCGCCGCGCTCGAGAGCGAGGTCGGCCGTACACAGCAGGCCATCGTGTTTCTCCAGCACACTGTCGAGTGCCGGCATCGCTACCTCGACGACTGCCCGGAATGCGCCACGTTCGTCCGCGAGCCCTGACCAGCGCAGGTCTTCTGCAAAGCCGGCGCCACTCGTTCCCTCTTCTCACGCCGGTCAGCACGGCTCGGCGCATGATCACGTGCGCGGATCGGCCGCGGAGCACGCGCGGCGGCCGGCTGTGCACGGGTCACAGAGCGTGGCGGCGTAGGGCTGGCGCGCGGCGTCCGATCATGCCGACGGGCGGACATGCTGCGCCGTCTCTGAGGAGGTTTAGGGGCGTGCGTCGAATTGGATCCGGGCTTCGAAGACGCGGTCCATGTGCGTCTCCGCCCAGTTCTTGATCGCGATCATGACCGGGAACAGTTCATGGCCGAGCGGGGTGAGCGCGTAGTCGACACGGACCGGCACCGAGGCAGTGACTGTGCGGGTGACCAGGCCGTCGCGTTCCAGCGTCCGCAGGGTCTGGGTGAGCATCTTCTGGCTGACGCCGGCGATGCGGTTGGCGAGCTCGCCGTGCCGCTGCGGGCCGCCGGCGAGCGCTGGGATCACCAGGGCGACCCATTTGTCGGTGAGCCTGCTCAGCAGCTCACGGGTCGGGCAACCTTCCAGGAACGCGTCGTAGTCCCGTTTGGCCTGTTCGCGGCGCTGTGCCGCGGTCGTCGTCGCCATCCTGCCCTCCGCCCGGTGCCCTAGGCACTTCACGGTACCTACTTTCTCACAGTGCCGGTGATTCGTACGGTCATGGTGATCACGAGGTCTCACGAAGGAGACGGCGATGCGAGCAGTCAGCTATGCACAGTTCGGAGGGCCGGAGGTCCTGCACGTGGCCGACGTGCCGGTGCCCGAGCCGGGGCAAGGGCAGGTGCGGGTGCGGGTCGCGGCGTCAGTTGTACATCCGGTCGATCTGATGGTCCGCTCCGGCCGATTCCCGGCCCCGTTACCGACCGGTCTGCCGTACACGCCTGGCTGGGACGTTGCCGGCAGCGTCGACGCGGTCGGCCCATCGGTCGAGGAGCTCACGATCGGCGACGAGGTCATCGGCTTCTCGCCGTGGCTACAAACCACGGTCGGTGCCCACGCGGAGTACGTAGTCCTCGACGCCGCCTGGCTGACCTCCGCGCCTGCCGGCGTCCCCGCCACCGAGGCGGCGACCCTGCCGACCAACGGCCTCGCCGCCGCCCAGGCCCTCGACCTGCTAGCGCTCCCGGCGGGTTCGACCCTGCTCGTCACCGGCGCCGCCGGGCAGGTCGGCGGGTTCGTTCTGGCGCTGGCCCGGGCGACCGGTCTGCACGCCACGGGACTCGCCGGGGCCGACGACCGCGAGTTCGTCGAGTCGCTAGGCGCGGCGTTCCTGTCACGCGCCGACGATCCGACGGGGACGTTCGACGCGGTCATCGACCTGGCGGTGATCGGCCCCTCGCTGCTGGACCTCATCCGGGACAGCGGCGGCTACGTGGCCGCGTCACCCCCGCTTCGCCCGGAGCCGGTGCGGGGAATCCGGACCTTCGCGCTGGAGGTGCTACCGGACGGATCCCGGCTGGGCGAACTGGTCAAACTCGTCACCAGCGGCGACATCCCGCTCCGGGTCGCTGACGTGTACCCCTTCGCCGACGCCGCAGCCGCCCACGACCGGCTGGCCCAAGGCGGCGTCCGCGGCGGCGTGGTGATCGTCCCATGACCCCCAGCCAAACCTCTGTGCCGTCACGATCAACCGACGAGCCCCACGGTGAGTACGCCGCTCCCGCCACGCCTGCTGCACGGCGTGGCGTGGTATGGCGTGGTGTGGTGCGAGCACCTTCACCTGATCGACCGTGAAACACCTCTACTGAGCACATGAAAGCCGTCGCCGGGGTGGACGTTTGCCAGCAGCCTTTGCGCGGCCCGCGCGTCCGAACCCTGACCGGCATCGACGATCAGGCCGCTGTCGAACTCAGGGGAGCCCGTCCGGATCTGCCGCTGTCCGAGCGTTATGGCCACTCCGGCGGCGCGTTCGATTCGATCAGCTCACCGCAGGCCCGTCGAGATCGCCGACCTCCGTGGAGCCCGGCGCGACGTGGACGCGGTAGCCCCACCGCCGTAAGACCTGGGCAATCTTCGCGGCGCCGCCTGGGTTCGCGGAGTGGACATTGATGACGTCGATGTCGAAGGGGCGCTTCTCGAAGGCGGCCGCGGTGATCATGCACCGGGACCCTCATGATCCGCCATCCGGATCTAATGAGTTCTGGGAGTGAGCCATCCGGCAAACTCCTGGTGGGTAGGTAGCCGCCAGCCGGTGAGCACTCGTGCTTCCTGGACGTGGAGTCCTGACCAATCGGCTCGTCTACTTCAACGTGCCGGACGCCAGGCCAGCGCCTCGCCACACGTCACTCTCACGCGGACGGGACACACGCCCCGGACCGTTACCACCAGCCCGCAAGATGCCCACCGCAGACCAAGATGCGATCACCGCACCTGACAACTACGGACCATCGGATGTCTTGCTGCTGCCGCGTTGTGGCGATAGTGCCGGAGGCGTCCGGGTCACCCGCCGGTGCCGGGCTAACCGGGCCGGCAGTCGGCCAGCCGGTTACGCGGACAAGATCACAGGCTTAAAGCCAGTCCTAGGTTGTTGCCAAAGCTTTGCAACTCTGCCACCGTGATCAGCCAAGGGTGTTGCTGACCTGGCACTGCCCGAGCCAGCCGGCTCTGTCAGGTCGTCGGCGCCCGGTCCCAGGCTGTCCGGCGCCGGTGTCGACCACCGTGGCCGGTCGGCCGGTGCGTCCACGTCCGACCTCCGTGGGAGACCTCCGTGATCCGGATCCGTCCGACCGTCCGACGACTGGCGGCGGTGGCCGCCGCCGGTGGCCTGCTCGCCCTCGCGTCCTGCTCGTCATCGACGACGCCCGGCGCGCTCGCGGCCGGTGACACCTTCGTGGTCGCCACCGCCGGTGAACCGGACACGTTGAACCCGGTGCTCAACTACGGTGTCGACGGGGCGTCGCTGATCTTCGACGGGCTGGTCGCCCGGGACGCGCAGAACCGGCTGGTGCCGGGCCTCGCGGCGGAACTGCCGACGGTCTCGGCGGACGGCCGGACGGTGACGGCCAAGCTGCGTGACGGGGTGGTGTTCCACGACGGTACGGCGCTCACCGCCGCCGACGTGGTCTTCACCTACCGGACCGTGCTGGACCCGAAGGTCGACTCGACGCTCCGTTCCGACCTGGAGATGCTGGAGTCGGTCGAGGCACCGGACCCGGACACGGTGGTGTTCCGGCTCCGGTACGCGTACGCGCCGTTCCTGCAACGACTCGCCCTCGGCATCGTACCGGCCAGGGCACTGAGCGGGCAGGACGTCGACAGGGCCGAGTTCAACCGCAGGCCGGTCGGCACCGGCCCGTACCAGATGGAGTCCTGGACCCCCGGTGACCGGCTGGTGCTCACCGCCAACGACCGGTACTTCGACGGCCGGCCGACGAACCGGCGGCTGGTGGTGGCGTTCGTCGCCGACGACAACATCCGGGCCCAGCGGATGCGGGCCGGCGAGTTCGACGTCGCCGAGCTGGCCCCGAAGCTCGCCGCCGGGTTCGACGGCCGCGCCGGCTACCGGGTCGAGCGGGTGCCGACGGCCGACTACCGGGGCGTGATGCTGCCGATGGGCAACCCGGTCACCGCCGACCCGGCGATCCGCCGGGCGCTCAACCTCGCCGTCGACCGGGCCGCGATGGTCGCCGGGGTACTCGGCGGCGCCGGTGAACCGGCCTACGGCCCCGTCCCACCCACGTCGGAATATGCCGAACCGGCCGTCACCGGCAAGCCGACCGCTGATCCGGTTGCCGCCACCGCGCTGCTCGACGCGGCCGGCTGGAGGGCCGGTGCGGGCGGCATCCGGGCCAGGGACGGCCGCCCGGCCCGGTTCACCCTGATGTACCCGGCCAGCGACAGCCTGCGCAAGGAACTGGCGCTGGCGGTGACCGCCGACGCCAAGAAGGTCGGCATCGAGATCACCCCCGAGGGGCTGACCTGGGACGCGATCGACCCGCGGCTCAACTCGGACGCCCTGATCATGGGCTACGGCACCCCGTACGACCCGGACTTCGTCTCCTACAAACTGTTCGGGTCCCGGTTCGCCGGGCAGGGCTACTTCAACCCGGGACACTACAAGTCCACCGTGGTGGACCAGGCGTTGCAGCAGGGCCGGGACCAGTCCGACCCGGCCCAGCGCAAGGCGGCGTACTCGACGTTCCAGAAGCAGCTCGCCGCGGACGTCCCGTGGGTGTACCTCAGCTATCTCCAGCACACCTACGTGCTGCGGGACTCGATCGACGGCGTGGTGCCCCGGGTGGAGCCGCACGAGCACGACGTGGCGAACAGCCTCTGGTGGAACATCAACACCTGGACCCGGCGGTGACCCGGCAACCGACCCGGTGCCGGCTTGCCGGGGCGGGTGCCGTGGTCCGGCGCCGGTTGCTGGTCGCGGTACCGGTGCTCGTCGCCACCAGCATCGGCATGTTCGCGCTCGGCGCGGCCTCCCCGGTCGACCCCGCCAAGCAGTACGCCGGGTCAGCGGCGTTCACCACCACCGAGGAGAACCTGGCGCAGCTCCGGGCCAACTGGGGCGTCGACGCCCCGCTGCCGGTGCAGTACCTGCGCTGGGTCGGCAACCTGCTCCGGGGCGACCTGGGCTGGTCGACGAGCCGGCACGAGGCGGTCGGCTCGGTCATCGCGGCCCGGGCCGGCTGGACGCTGCTGCTGGTCGGTGCGGCGCTCGGCGTCGTACTCGTGGCGAGCCTGCTGCTCGGATCGCTGGCCGCGTACCGGCGCGGTGGGCTCTTCGACCGCGGCCTGCGGGCGGCCGCGTACGCCGTCGGGTCGATGCCGGTGTTCTGGCTCGGCCTGGCCGCGATCGCCCTCTTCGCCCTCGCCCTGGGCTGGTTGCCGGCCGGCGGCCTGACCGACGTGACCGCGACCGGCACCTCGTGGACCGACGTCGCCCACCACCTCGTGCTGCCGATCGGCGCCCTCGCGGTCTCCCAGCTCCCGTGGTTCGTGCTCTTCGTCCGGGACGCGGTCGCCGAGAGCCTCCGCGACGACCATGTGCTCGCCGCCCGGGCCCGGGGACTGCCCGGCCGGACGGTGCTGTTCGGGCACGCGCTACGGACCGCGTTGCTGCCGTTCCTCACCCTGGTCGGCACGCACCTGCCGGAACTCGTCGGCGGTGCGGTACTGGTCGAGACTGTCTTCTCGCTGCCCGGACTCGGCGCGGTCACCGTGCAGGCCGCGCTGGGCAGCGACTTCCCGCTGCTGGCCGCGATCACCCTGCTGACCACCGCCGTGGTGCTGGCCGCGAACCTCGCCGCCGACCTCGGCTACGCCGCCGCCGATCCCCGGGTGCGCCTCGATGGCTGAGCTGACCCGTGCCCGTTTCGGGCTCGCCGGCCGGCGGTCCCGGCTACGGCTGCGTCCCGGCCAGACCGGTGCGGCCGTGGCCGGCACGGTGCTCGTGCTGGCGATCGCCGCCTGCCTGCTCGCACCCCTGCTCTGGCCGCTCGACCAGAGCGCCGTCGCCCTGGACCGTACCCGGCTGGCCCCGTCCTGGACCCATCCGGCCGGCACCGACGACCTCGGCCGCGACGTCGCGCACCGCGCTCTCTACGGGCTGCGGGTCTCGCTGCTGGTCGGCGCGGTCGCCGCGCTGGTCGCCACCGTGATCGGCGGGATCGTCGGTGGGATCGCCGGCACCGTCGGCGGCCGCGTCGACCGGGTACTGATGCGGATCGTGGACACCGTCGCGGCCCTGCCACACCTGCTGCTGGGCATCTTCATCGTCGCGATGCTCCGCCCCAGCCTGGGCGCGGTGATCGCCTCGATCGGGCTCACCCACTGGCTCTCCACCGCCCGGATCGTCCGGTCCGAACTGCTGAGCCTCCGTACCCGGCCGTTCGTGGACGCGGCGATCACCGGGGGTGCGAGCCGGGGCCGGGTGCTGACCCGACACCTGCTGCCGCACGTGCTGCCCCGGCTGGCCCTGGCAATCACGCTGATGATCCCGCACGCCGTCTGGCACGAGACCGCGCTCTCCTTTCTCGGGCTCGGCCTGCCACCGCACCTCGCCTCGCTCGGCAACATGATCAACGACGGCCAGGGATCGCTGCTGGCCGGCGCCTGGTGGGCCAGCCTCGCCCCCGGAGCGGTCATCGTCGTGGTCACCCTGGCCATCGCCGTACTCGCCGCTCGTTGGCGGGACCGGCTCGATCCCCGCGTCCGAGCGGAGTTGCAGCTGTGAAGATCGATCAGAGCATCACCGCCACGCAGACCAAGCCGCCCGCCGACGCCACACGCTTCGCCGGTACCGGGCCGGTGCTCGATGTCGAGGGGCTCACCGTCCGGTTCCGGCTCCGGGACGCGACCGTGCACGCCGTCACCGACCTCACCCTCCGGGTCCACCCCGGCGAGCTGCTGGCCGTCGTCGGCGAGTCCGGCTGCGGCAAGTCCGTGCTCGCCCACGCCCTGCTCGGGCTGCTGCCCCGGAACGCCACCGTCACCGGCCAGGCCCGGCTGCGCCAGCCCGGCGGCGACCCGAGCGGCCCGATCGACCTGGTCGGCTGCGGCGAACGGGTACTCGCCGGACGGGTCCGGGGCCGGCTGGCCGGTCTGGTGCCGCAGAGCCCGGCCACCGCCCTCAACCCGGTGCGTACCGGCCGGCGGCTGATCGAGGAGACGCTCCGGGCCCACCGGCACAGTCGGGCCGAAGCCGCCGGAGCGGCCGAACGTGTCGCCGCCGAGGTCGGCCTCGACATCGCCGACCTGGACCGCTACCCGCACGAACTCTCCGGCGGCATGGCGCAACGCCTGGTCACCGCGCTCGCCCTCGTCCCGGACCCGACCCTGCTGATCGCCGACGAACCCACCAGCGGGCTGGACCGGCCCCTGGTTGACCACACCCTCGACCTGCTGCGCCGCAGGTGCGACAGCGGACAATCCGTCGTGCTGATCACCCACGACCTGGCCGCCGCCGAGCGGGTCGCCGACACCGTCGCGGTGATGTACGCCAGCCGGATCGTCGAACACCTGCCGGCCGGGCGGTTCTTCGCGGCACCCGCCCACCCGTACGGTGTCGCCCTGCTCGACGCGCTGCCGGATCGCGCCTTCCGGGCCGTACCCGGACATCCGCCGATGCTCACCGCCCTGCCGGACGGCTGCGCCTTCGCCGCTCGCTGCCCGTACGCCACCGACGCCTGCCAGCGGCAACCCGGGTTGACGGCGTACGACGCCGGGGCGGTCGCCTGCCACCACCCGCTCTCCGCCGGAGCTCCGTCGTGACCACCGCACCCGCACCCGTACCCGTACCCGCGCAACTCGCCGCGCACGAGGTCACCGCGAGCTACCGGCGGCAGGTGGTGCTCGACCGGGTCAGCCTGTGGATCGACCGAGCTGAGACGGTCGGGCTGCGCGGGCCGTCCGGCGGTGGCAAATCCACCCTGGTCCGGGTACTCGCCCTGCTGCACCGGCCGGATCGTGGACGGGTGACGGTCGACGGCACGCCGGTCACCGGCACCCGGTACGCCGTGCCGGTCGCCGTGCGTACCCGGATCGCCGTGCTCTTCCAGAGCCCGCGCGCCGCCGCCGACCCACGGCTGAGCCTGACCGACCTGATCGCCGAACCGCTCCGGGCCACCCGGCATCCCGACGACGAGATCCGCCGGCGGGTCGCCGAACTCGCCGACCTCGTCGGACTCACCCCCGACCTGCTCGGCCGGCGCCCGCACGCGGTCAGCGACGGGCAGCTCCAGCGCGCCTGCCTCGCCCGCGCCCTCACCCACCGCCCCGACTATCTGCTCTGCGACGAGGCCACCGCCATGCTGGACGCCTCCACCCAGGCACACGTCGCCGCCGTGATCACCGACTACCAGCGGACCCACCGGGCCGGGGTCCTGCTCGTCACACACGACCCGGCGCTGATGAGCCGCTGGGCGGATCGGGTCGTCGAGCTTCCGACGGCGGCGGCCGGAGCCGGCGGGGCGGGGAGGTCCGCCGGCTAGCTGGGGCGGCAGCGGGCAGCATCGACCGGCCCGCAGCAGGTGGTGTGCCCGGTCGGCCATGATGGTGGCTGATGGCCCGGCTGACGCAGATCCATTCGATACCGGCGGAACCACAGTCCGTGGCGTGCGAGACGATCGTCCGGCTCCCGCACCCACGGCTGCGGCACCATGTGCTCGGCTATGCGGGATTCCGGGCCGGAGCGCGGGTCCGGATTCCGCACCGGCTGCTGCCGTTGAGCTACGCCATCCTGTTGGTCGACTTCGCGGAGCCGTACGCCCTGGTCACCGGGGCGCGCCGCACGGCGACGGTGGCCGGGCGGACCGACTGGGCGTACGGGGTGAGCGTCGGGATGACGCCGGCCGGGGTGTCGGCGCTGCTCGGCGTACCGATGCCGGAGCTGGCCGAGGCCACGGTACCGCTGTCGGAGCTGGTCGGCCGGCGCGCCGCCGGGTTGGCCGAGCGGCTGGGCGCGGCACCGGACTGGCCGAGCCGGTTCGCACTCCTCGACCAGGTGCTCACCGGCTGGCTGGCCGGTGCACCGCCCGGGCCGGCGGGCGGGTTGGTCACCGCAGCCTGGTGGCGGCTCTCGCACAGCCCCGAGCGGCTCCGGATCGGCGCGCTGGCCGACCGGCTCGGAGTCAGCCGCCGTTATCTCGAACTCGGCTTCCGCCGCCAGATCGGCCTGTCACCGGCTGCCGTGGCCCGGACCGCTCGGTTCCAACACGCGATCGGGCTCCTCGTCGAGGGTGCGGACCTGGCGGGAACGGCGGCCATCACCGGGTACGCCGACCAGCCGCACTTCACCCGCGAGGTACGCGCGCTCTCCGGCCTCACCCCGACCGCGCTGTGCGCATTTCTTCAAGACCACGCACCTGGATCCGGATAGCGTCCCGACCCATGAGACTGGACGGCAGGACGGCACTGGTCACCGGCGGTTCCCGGGGCATCGGCCGGGCGATCGTGCAACGGCTCGCCGAGGCCGGTGCCCGGGTGGTCTTCACCTACCGGAGCGACCAGGCGGCGGCCGACGACCTCGTCTCCCGGTACGGCGACGTGGTTGCCGTCCGCGCGGACCAGGCGGACCCGGCCAGCCTCGGGTCGATGTTCGTTCCGGTCCGCGATGGCCTGGACATCCTGGTCAACAACGCTGCGATCGTCGCTTCGACGCCGATCGCCGGGATCACGGCCGAGGAGTTCGACCGGGTGATGGCGGTCAACGCGAAGTTTCCGCTGCTGGCGATGCGCGAGGCGGCCACGGTGCTGCGGGACGGCGGCCGGATCGTCAACATCTCCACCCTGAACACCGTGCTGCCGGCACCGGGGCTCGCCCTCTACTGCGCCAGCAAGGCGGCGCTCGAACAGTTCACGGCGGTGGCCGCCCGGGAACTCGGCCCCCGGGGCATCACCGTCAACACCGTCTCGCCCGGCGCCACCGACACCGACATGCTCCGGGCGTCGAACCCGGCCGAGGCGCTGACCCGGACCGCGACCCTCACCGCGCTGGGCCGGCTCGGGCAACCGGAGGACATCGCCGCCGTCGTCGCGTACCTCGCCGGACCGGACGCGCAGTGGATCACCGGGCAGAACATCCGCGCGACCGGCGGCCTGCTGGTCTGAGACCGGCTCTGGCGTGGCCGCGCCAGCTCAGACCCGGTCGAGGGGGCGGTGCGGCTCGGGCGGCAGCTCGACGCTGATCTCGTCGCCGGGGCGGATCTCGCCGCCCTCGCGTACCACGCCCATGATGCCGGCGAGCCGGACCAGGTTGCCGGCCTCGTCACGGTGGACGACCCGCTTGAGCAGCCCGGGCTGGAAGTTGTCGATCTGCGCGCACGGGTTGCGCAGCCCGGTCACCTCGACCACGGCCGCGTCACCGAGCCGGAGCAGCGTGCCGACCGGCAACCCGAGTAGGTCCACGCCCCGGGTGGTGACGTTCTCGCCCATCTCGCCGGCCGCCACCTCGTGGCCCGCTTCGCGCAACTCGTCGTGCAGCTCGGAGTGGATCAGGTGTACCTGCCGAGGTTCGGCTGGGTCGGATCCTGCGCCACCCGGGAGCGGTGCTTGACGGCGACGCCGAGGTGGGTGTCCCTCGTCCCCGGACACCGCCATCCGGGCGGCGGCGTATATGCCGGCTGAGCGTGATACCACCATGTCATCACGATGACTCCGTGGTATCACCCGCAAAACTCTGGTGCCGGCCGTTGCCGGCCGGTCCGCCGCCGGACACGACGCACCGCGTCGCGAGCATTCGACGGGGCGCAGTGCTTTGCGCCTTTCACCCGTTTGGACAAGGTACGTGAACATCGGGGTTAGGATGACCGCGTACTGGCGGACTCCCTGATGCCGGCCTCCGGCACCCCTCGCCCGAGCCATGGCGGGATCCGAGGTTGTCGTCATCAGGACGGATCCCCATGCGGCGCCTCTTCCGATTCCGAACGGCGCCGACCAGCGCCGGAACCGATCGCGCGAGCCCGTTCGAACTCTTCTTCGACCTCGTCTTCGTCTTCGCGCTCACCCAGATCATCGCCTTCATGGGACATCCGCCCAGCTTCACCAGCATGGCGCGGGGAGCGGTGCTCCTGCTGTTGCTGTGGTTTTCGTGGGGGGCGTACATCTGGCTGAGCAACCAGGCCCGAGCCGACGTCGGGCTGATCCGGGCCGGCACGCTGCTGGCAATGGCCGCCCTGTTCGTGGCCGCGCTGGTGATCCCGGACGCGTGGCGCACCGAGGCCGGGTCGATGCGGGCACCGCTGATCCTGGTGATGGCCTACGTGACGCTCCGGGCGGTGCACCTCGGCCTCTACTACCGGGTCGCCGCACACGACCCGGCGGTACGTACCGGACTGCGGGTGCTCGCGATCCCGATCGTCCTCGCCTGGATCCCGCTCGTCCTCGGCGCGCTGTACGGCGGGACCGCCCAGACCCTGCTCTGGGCGGTGTCGTTGCTGGTCGACATCGGTGGCCAACGGCTCTCGCTCGCCGCCTTCGGGGGCTGGCAGCTACGCAATCCCGTTCACTTCAGCGAGCGGCACAACCTGGCGTTGATCATCGCGCTCGGCGAGTCGCTGATCTCCGTCGGCACCGGGGCCGGGACGGCGGTCACGCACCCGCCGGTGCTGGCGGCCGCCCTGCTGGCTCTGCTCGCGACGGTCTGCCTGTGGCGGTTGTACTTCGAGAACGTCGGGCCGGCTGCGGCCCGTGCCCTGGCCGGGGCCCCGCCGCCCGAGCGCGACCGGATCGCCGCCGATGGGTACGGTCTGGCCTACCTGCTGATGATCACCGGAATCATCTACTCGGCGCTCGGGATCGAACAGGTCGTCGCGACGCTGGCGGAGGACCGCTCCGGCGGGTTCGCCGGTGAACCCCTGGACTGGCCGTCGGTCATCGCCCTCTACGGTGGTGCGGCCATCTACCTCGCGGGCCGGCCTCCGTTCCTCTGGGTCGCCGTCCGGTCGGCGCCCCGGGCGCAACTCGGCGCGGTCGGCGTGGCGCTGCTGCTGTTGCCGGCGGGAAGGCACCTGCCCGCGCTGGCCGCGTTCGGCCTGATCGTGGCGTTGCTGGTCGTGGTGACCGGTTACGAACGCGCGTTCTGGCGGCCGGCACCGGAGTCGTGACGTGGATCCCCAGCCCGACACGCTGCTGGCGGTGCTTTGCTGCCGTTCGCCCGTTTGATTGAAGTACGTCATTTCGCGGGTTACCATGACCGGGTAAGTGGTGGCTTACCCGGACTCCGCTTCGTCGTAGCCGACGTGTGCTGGGAATGGGTGGGAAACGTGAACCTCACCGGGATCGACCATCGCCCGAACGGCCCGCCGGTCCTGCCCGGGTCGACCCGTCACCGCCGCTGCGGCACCCTCGCCGGAGCCATGGCGGGAGCCGTCCTCGCGCTGCTGCTCGGTTACCTTCCCGGGGTCCGGCTGGGACTGCCGGGCCGGCCGACCGGCCCCACCGGACCGCAGCTCCGGTGGACCTTCACCGCCGCCGACGAGACCTACGCTGGGCCGGTCGTCGCGGCCGGCACGGTCTATCTCGGCAGCGCCGACGGCACCCTCTACGCGCTCGACGCCGCGACCGGCACCGTCCGCTGGACGCATCCGGTCCCCGAACCGGACACCACCCTGACGATCGCGGACGGCGTCCTCTACCTCGCCGGTTCCGAGCTGCTGTACGCGCTCGACCTCGACACCCACCGGATCCGCTGGAGCTACCGGGTCGGCGGCAGTCTCCGCTCGACACTGAGCGCGGCCGACGGGCTCGTCTACGTCGCCGACCAGCACGGCAGCCTCGGCCCGAGCCTCTACGCGCTGGACCAGGCCACCGGCCAGCTCCGCTGGAGCCGCAACCTGGGCCGCTCGGACGGTACCGGTCCGACGGTGGTGCACGGCGTCGTCTACGTCGGCGGCGACCGTACGCTGTACGCGCTCGACGCGGGTACCGGTGCCGTCCGGTGGAGCTATCCCGGGCTGCCGGGCCCGGTGGGTGCCGCCCCGGTGGTCTCGGAGCGGGCCGTGCACATCACGGCCGCCGCCAGCTACCTGGGGGCCTTCGACCTGTCGGACGGCCGGAAACTGTGGAGCCACGAGTCCGATCTCGTGTCCACCCCGGTCGTCCGGGACGACACCGTCTACGTGCCGTTCGGCACCGGCTGCTGTTTCGATCGCTGGCGTACCAACGCCTATCGGGCGTCGACCGGCGAGTTGCTCTGGTCGACGGCGTTCCACGCGTCCGAGCTGGTCAGCGCCGGTGCGATCCTCTACTCCAGCGCGGCCGGCGACGGCACGGTGTACGCGTTCGATCCGGCGACCGGCCAGGTGGGCTGGCGCTTCGCGGCCGGGGACCGGAACTCGGGAGCGCCCGCCGCGACCGGCGACACGGTCTACGTGGCCGACGGCGAGCAGACCCTCTTCGCGGTCCGGGCCCCACCGCCGCCACCATGGCAGTGAGAGCCACCGCTCGCAGCACCGCCGTACCGCCGCGCCCGGGTACGGTTCAGCGGATGCTGCGGCGCAGCGTACGCAGGCGCCGGCCGCTGGCCCGGTTCGGTCCGCCGGCCGCGTCGGCGAGCAGGTCGGCCAGGTCGTCGAAGCCGTCCCGGACCAACCCGACAGTGAGCCGGACGTGGTCGGTGCCGAGCGGATCGATCTCGAACGGGGTGCCGGGGGCGACCGCGATCCCGTGCGCGGCGAGCGAGAGCATCGCCTGCTGCTGGTCGCGTACCGGAATCCACATGTTGATCCCGTCCGGGGCCGGAGCGTCGACACCCCGGTCGGCCAGCGCGGCGGTGAGCAGGTCGCGGCGGCGGGCGTACTCGCGGCGGGCGCCGGCCAGCACCCGGACCGTCGCCGGATCGGTGAGCAGGTCGAGCAGCACGGCCTGGAGCACCCGGCTGGACCAGCCGGGGCCGAGCAGGCGCCGGTCGGCGACCGAGGCGACCAGCGCGGCCGGCCCGCCGACGGCGGCGAGCCGCAGGTCGGGGCCGTGGCTCTTGGAGAAGCTACGGATGTGCACCACCTGCTCGGGCAGCCACTCGCCGAGCGAGACCGGCGGGGCGGAGGCGATGTCGCCCGCGTGGTCGTCCTCGACCACCACGACCGTGCCGCCCAGCGGGTGCCCGGCGAGCACGCTGGCCAGCTCGGCGGCGCGCTCCGGCGTCATCGAGATGCCGGTCGGGTTGTGCGCCCGGGGCTGGAGCAGCAGCGCCACCGGGGCCCGGTCGAGCCCGGCGGCGAGCGAGGCCGGCGCGATGCCGGACCCGTCCAGCGAGACCGGCACCGGTACCGCACCGACGGTGTCGAGCAGGTCGAGCAGGGGTGGAAAGGCCGGGTTCTCCACGAGTACCCGGTCGCCGAGCCGGACGGCCACTGCGATCAGCCGGTCCAGCGCGTCCAGTGCGCCGTCGACCACGGTGAGCTGCTGCGGTGGAAAGGGCCAGCGGTCCCGGAGTACTACCTCCAGACGGGGCAGCACCGGCTCTTCCAGGTACGAGGTGGTGAGCCGGGTGTCGCCGATCCGGCGCAGCGCGGGCGCCAGGTCCGGCAGCAGGTCGTGATCGGGTACGCCGGTGGAGAAGTCGTGCGGCAGCGTCGCCGGCCTGGCGGTGAGCCGGGCGTACCGGAGGCTCTGCCGGAGCCGGTTGGGTGGCAGCACGAAGGTGCCGGAGCGACCCCGGGTCTGGATCGCGCCGGCGCTGGCCAGCGAGCGCCACGCCTCGCTGACCGTGGTCGGGCTGATCCCCAGTTCCCGGGCGACGGAGCGGACCGTCGGCAACCGGGTGCCGGCCGGCAGCTCGCCGGTACGGACCAGCCGGCTCACCGCCGCGGCGACGCCCCGGGCCGTACGGTCGTCGATCGCACCGGCGATGAGCTGCAGCATGTTACTTCTCCGAAAAAATCAGTAACAAATTGGCCATTGTCCGCCCCGACTTGTGTCACTAAAGTCCTACGCCATCCGGTCGGAAAATCAAAGGTCACACAAGGTCATCGCAAGGTCAGCAGGCTCTCCACCGACGAGCACCACCAGCGGGCACGGTGCCGAGGAGGTTCGACCATGGCAGAGATCATTCGCGCGGCCCTGGTGCAGACGAACTGGACCGGCGACAAGGAATCGATGATCAAGGCGCACGAGGAGTACGCCCGGCAGGCCGCCGCACAGGGCGCCAAGGTCATCTGTTTCCAGGAGCTGTTCTACGGCCCGTACTTCTGCCAGGTGCAGGACCAGGGCTACTACGCGTACGCCGAGTCGATCCCCGGGCCGACCACGGAGCGGTTCGCCGCGCTCGCCGCCGAACTCGGCATGGTGATGGTGCTGCCGATGTACGAGCAGGAGCAGCCCGGCGTGCTCTACAACACCGCCGCGGTGGTCGACGCCGACGGCAGATATCTCGGCAAATACCGGAAGACGCACATCCCGCAGGTGAAGGGGTTCTGGGAGAAGTTCTACTTCCGCCCCGGAAATCTCGGATATCCGATCTTCGACACCGCCGTGGGCCGGATCGGCGTCTACATCTGCTACGACCGGCACTTCCCGGAGGGGTGGCGGGCGCTCGGCCTGGCCGGCGCCACCGTGGTGTTCAACCCGTCGGCGACCAGCCGGGGCCTGTCGGCGTACCTGTGGAAGCTGGAGCAGCCGGCCTCGGCGGTGGCGAACGAGTATTTCGTCGGCGCGATCAACCGGGTCGGGGTGGAGGACCTCGGCGACAACGACTTCTACGGCACGTCGTACTTCGTGGACCCGGAGGGGCAGTTCGTCGGGGAGGTCGGCGACGACCACGCCCCGGAACTGATCGTCCGGGACCTCGACCTGGGCCTGCTCGCCGAGGTACGCGACCGGTGGGCCTTCTACCGGGACCGCCGCCCGGACGCGTACGGCGGCCTCGTCCAGCCCTGAACAGGAGGCACGCCATGGCACTGCTGGTCAGTGGGGGCACCGTCGTCGGGGCGACCGGCACGCATGCCGCCGACATCCTGGTCGACGGCGAGACCATCGTCGCGCTCTTCGCACCCGGGCGGGCGCCGGACGGCGACCACCAGGTCGTCGACGCCACCGGGAAGTACGTCATCCCCGGCGGGATCGACGCGCACACCCACATGGAACTGCCGTTCGGCGGCACCAACGCCTCCGACACCTTCGACACCGGCACCCGGGCGGCCGCGTACGGCGGCACCACCACCATCGTCGACTTCGCGGTGCAGCGCACCGGCGAGGTGGTGCAGGACGGGCTGGCCGCCTGGCACGCCAAGGCCGACGGCAACTGCCACGTCGACTACGCGTTCCACATGATCCTCGGCGGGGTCGACGACGACGCGCTCAAGGCGATGGACATGCTCGTCGCCGACGAGGGGATCAGCAGCTTCAAGCTCTTCATGGCGTACCCGGGGGTGTTCTACTCGGACGACGGACAGATCCTCCGGGCGATGCAGCGGGCCCGGGAGAGCGGCGCCATGATCATGATGCACGCCGAGAACGGCATCGCGATCGACGTACTCGTGCAGCAGGCCCTCGCCCGGGGCGAGACCGACCCGATCCACCACGGCCTGACCCGGCCGGAGGCCCTGGAGGCGGAGGCGACGCACCGGGCGATCCGGCTCGCCGAGGTGGCCCGGGACTGCCCGCTCTACATCGTGCACCTGAGCGCCAGCCAGGCCCTGGCCCAGGTCGCGGCGGCCCGGCACGCCGGCCGGAACGTCTTCGCCGAGACCTGCCCGCAGTACCTCTACCTGACCCTGGAGGACCAGCTCGGCGCACCGGGCTTCGAGGGCGCCAAGTGGGTCTGCTCGACGCCGCTGCGCAGCAAGCACGAGTCGCACCACCGCGACCTCTGGCAGGGGCTGCGCAGCAACGACCTGGCGGTGGTCTCCACCGACCACTGCCCGTTCTGCTTCAAGGACCAGAAGGAGCTGGGGCTCGGCGACTTCTCCAAGATCCCGAACGGGATCGGCGGGGTGGAACACCGGGTCGATCTGCTCTACCAGGGCGTGGTGGACGGCAAGCTGACCCTGGCGCGCTGGGTGGAGACGATCGCCACCACCCCGGCCCGGATGTTCGGGCTCTATCCCCGCAAGGGGGTGCTCGCCCCCGGCTCCGACGCCGACATCGTCGTCTACGACCCGGCCGGCCGGACCAGCATCGGCGTCGGTACCCACCACATGAACATGGACCACTCGGCGTACGAGGGCTACGAGATCGCCGGCCGGGTCGACACCGTGATCAGCCGGGGCAGCGTACTGGTCGCCGACGGGGCGTACCACGGGCGGCGCGGGCACGGGCGCTACCTGCGGCGCGGACTGTCGACCTACCTGAACTGAGGTGGCGTGATGCGGGAGATCCCACACTGGATCGACGGGGCCGAGGTCGCCGGCACCGGGGACCGGTGGCTGCCGGTCTACGACCCGGCGACCGGAGAACGGCAGGCCGTGGTGGTCGCCGCCACCGACGCCGAGGTACGCGCCGCGGTCCGCTCCGCCGCCGCCGCGCAACCGGCCTGGCGGGCGGCGTCGCTGTCCCGGCGCGCCGAGGTGATGTTCCGGTTCCGCGACCTGGTGGACGCCAACCGGAAGGAGATCGCCACCCTGCTCTCCGCCGAGCACGGCAAGACGGTGGCCGACGCGGCCGGCGAGCTGGCCCGGGGTCTGGAGAACGTCGAGTTCGCGGCCGGCGCCCCGCACCTGCTCAAGGGCGGCTACAGCGAGCAGGCCGCGACCGGGGTGGACGTCTATTCGATCCGGCAGCCGCTCGGGGTGGTCGCCGGGATCACCCCGTTCAACTTCCCGGCCATGGTGCCGATGTGGATGTTCTGTACCGCGCTGGTCGCCGGCAACACCTTCGTGCTCAAGCCGAGCGAGAAGGACCCGAGCGTCTCGCTGCTCCTGGCCGACCTGCTGCGCCGGGCCGGGCTGCCGGACGGGGCGTTCAACGTCGTCCAGGGTGACCGGTCGGCGGTCGAGGCGCTGATCGCCGACCCGGACGTGGCCGCGCTCTCCTTCGTCGGCTCCACCCCGGTCGCCAGGTCGATCTACACCGCCGGCACCGCCGCCGGCAAGCGGGTGCAGGCGCTCGGCGGGGCCAAGAACCACATGGTGGTGCTGCCGGACGCCGACGTCGGGGCCGCGGCCGACGCCGCCGTCTCGGCCGGGTTCGGGTCGGCCGGGGAGCGCTGCATGGCCGTCTCGGTGGTGGTCGCGGTCGGCGCGGTCGCCGACCCGCTGGTCGAGGCGATCTCGGAGCGGATGGCGCGGATCCGGGTCGGCCCGGCCAGCGACCCGGACGCCGAGATGGGGCCGCTGATCACCGGCGAGCACCGGGACCGGGTGCGGGCCTACCTGGACCGGCCCGGCGGCCGGGTGGTGGTGGACGGCCGGGCGTTGCCGGCCGCCGACGGGCCCGGGTTCTTCCTCGGCCCGTCCCTGGTGGACCACGTCGCGACCGACTCCGGCTACTACCTCGACGAGATCTTCGGGCCGGTGCTGTCGGTGGTCCGGGTGGACAGCTACGCCGAGGCCCTTGCACTGGTGAATTCCAACGAGTACGGCAACGGCACCGCGATCTTCACCCGGGACGGCGGCGCGGCCCGGCGGTTCCAGTACGACGTGGTCTGCGGGATGGTCGGGATCAACGTGCCGATCCCGGTGCCGGTCGCCTACTACAGCTTCGGCGGCTGGAAGTCGTCGCTCTTCGGCGACCTGCACATGTACGGCCCCGAGGGGCTGGCCTTCTACACCAGGACAAAGGTGGTCACCTCGCGCTGGCCCGATCCGGCCTCAAGCGGAGTCGACCTCGGCTTCCCGAGGGTGCGGTGAGCGGCTGATGGACATCGGGGTGGTCTTCCAGTGCGACCCGCCGGCCCGCGAGGTGGTGGCGCTGGCGAAGCGGGCCGAGGCGGCCGGCTTCAGCCACGTCTGGACGTTCGACTCGCACCTGCTCTGGCAGGAGCCGTTCGTGATCTACTCGCAGATCCTCGCCGAGACCGAACGGGTGACGGTCGGCCCGATGGTCACCAACCCGGGCACCCGGGACTGGACCGTCACCGCCTCCCTCTTCGCCACCCTCAACGAGATGTACGGCAACCGTACGGTCTGCGGGATCGGCCGGGGCGACTCGGCACTGCGTACCCTCGGCTATCCGCCGACCACCATCGGGGAGCTGCGGGACTGCGTGACGGTGATCCGGGAGCTGGCGCACGGCCGGACCGCCGACTACCGGGGGCGGCAGGTGCGCTTCCCGTGGGTCTCCGGTGGGGCGCTGGAGATGTGGATCGCCGCGTACGGGCCCCGGGCGCTGGCGCTGGCCGGCGAGGTCGGCGACGGCTACATCCTGCAACTCGCCGACCCGGACATCGCGGCCTGGATGATCGGCACGGTCCGGCGGGCCGCCGAACGGGCCGGCCGGGACCCGGCGGCGATCACGTTCTGCGTCGCCGCACCCGCCTATGTCGGTGCCGACCTGGCGCACCAGCGCGACCAGTGCCGGTGGTTCGGCGGGATGGTCGGCAACCACGTCGCCGACATCGTCGCCCGGTACGGCGCCGGCGGCTCGGGTGCGGTGCCGAGAGCGCTGACCGACTACATCGCCGGGCGGCGCGGCTACGACTACGCCGAGCACGGCCGGGCCGGCAACACCCACACCGACTTCGTACCGGACGAGATCGTCGACCGGTTCTGCCTGCTCGGGCCGGTCTCGGCACACCTGGAGAAGCTGGCCGCGCTGCGGGAACTCGGCGTCGACCAGTTCGCCGTCTATCTCCAGCACGACGACAAGGAACACACCCTGGCCGCGTACGGCGAGTCGGTGATCCCGGCGCTGGCCGGGGCGCCGCCGCGGGCACCGGCACCCCGGACCGGTCCCGACGTGCCGGCGACGGCGGGCTGAGCGCGGCATGCCGGCGAGTGGCGGTTGGCGGGGCCGGGGCCGGGTGGTCGCCGGCACGCTCGGTGCGACGCTGCTCGGCGTACTGCTCTGGGAGGGTTACAAGGCGGTCGGCGATCCGGACGGCACGACGCTGTTCGGGGTACGGCTGCTGCCCCGGGCCGACGACGGGGCCATGCCGCACGTCGCCGAGATCCTCGGCCGGTTCGCCGATCCCGAACTGGCCGGTGGCGAGCCGGTCGGCCTGGTGGTGCTGCGGGCCGCCGCGTTCACCCTGCGCGCCGTGGCGGCCGGCTTCGCCGTGGCGGTGCTGGTCGGCGCCGTACTGGCGGTGCTGATGCAGCGGTTCCGGGTCGCCGAGCGGGGCCTGCTGCCGTACGTGGTCCTCTCCCAGACCGTGCCACTGATCGCGCTGGCCCCGGTGATCGCCGGCTGGGGCGGGCAGTTCAGCATCGGTTCCCGCCCGTGGCAGCCGTGGATGTCCGTGGCGACCATCGCGGCGTACCTGGCGTTCTTCCCGATCGCGGTGGGGCTGCTGCGCGGACTCCAGTCCCCGGCCCCGATCGCCGAGGAGCTGATGCGCAGCTACGCGGCCGGCTGGTGGCGCACGCTGGTGAAACTGCGGCTGCCGGCGGCCCGACCCTACCTCTTCCCGGCGCTGCGGCTGGCCGGCGCGGCGGCGGTGGTCGGCGCGGTGGTCGGGGAGATCTCCACCGGTACCCGGGGCGGCATCGGCCGGCTGGTCGTCGAGTACGCCCGGGAGGCGACCACCGACCCGGCCAAGGTCTACACCGCACTGCTCGGTGCGGCGCTGCTCGGGCTGGTCGTGGCCGGCGCGGTCGGCCTCGCGGAACTGCTGTTGTCCCCCCGACGAAGGGCCTCGACGCGGTGACGGAGATGGAGACCGGTGCGGTGACCGATCGGGCGCCCGAGGCGGTGACCGACCGGGCCGAGACCGAGGCGGTGGTCGACCGGCGGGCCGAGGCGGTGACCGATCGGGTGGTGGCGTCGACCGGCGGCCCGACCCCGGGCGGTCGCGCCGGGCGGCCGGTCGCATCCGGCCCGGCCGTCGAGCTGGCCGGGGTGACGAAGGTGTTCAACGCCGGCCGCCCGGACGAGGTCACCGCGCTCGACGGCGTCGACCTGACGGTCGGCCGGGGCGAGTTCGTCAGCCTGATCGGGCCGTCCGGCTGCGGCAAGTCCACCCTGCTCCGGCTGGTGGCCGACCTGGTGCCGCCGACCGGCGGGACGGTACGGGTGGCGGACCGGTCGGCCCGGCAGGCCCGGCGGGACCTGGCCTACGGCATCGCGTTCCAGCAGGCCGGGCTGCTGGACTGGCGGACGGTGGCCCGCAACGTGGAGCTGCCGCTGGAGCTGCGCGGCCTGTCCCGGCGGGACCGGCAGGCCAAGGCGCGGGAGATGCTGGAACTGGTCGGGCTGGCCGACTTCGCCGGACACTATCCGGACCAGCTCTCCGGCGGCATGCAGCAGCGGGTGGCGATCGCCCGCGCGCTCGCGGTGGACCCACCGCTGCTGCTGATGGACGAGCCGTTCGGGGCGCTGGACGAGATGACCCGGGAACGGTTGCAGGACGAACTGCTGCGGATCTGCGCCCGCAAGGGCACCAGTACGGTCTTCGTCACCCACTCGATCCCGGAGGCGGTCTACCTGTCGGACCGGGTGGTGGTGATGTCCGCCCGGCCCGGCCGGATCGTCGAGATCGTCGGGGTGGAGCTGGGGGAGCGGACCGAGGCGACCCGGCAGTCGGCGGCGTTCTTCGCCGGCATCACCCGGGTCCGGCAGGCGCTGCGGGGCACGCCGGGGTCAGCCCCACCAGCGCCAGGGTCAGCCCCGCCGATGGGCGCGGACCCTGCTGCCGCCGGAGCACCGGCATGACCGGCGGCGCCGCCAGGCTGGTCCGGTCCGCCTGGCCGCCGCTGCTCTTCGGGGTACTCGGGCTGGTGCTCTGGGAGCTGACGGTCACCCTCGGCCGGGTGGCTCCGTTCCTGCTGCCGGCGCCGTCCCGGATCGGCGTCGAGTTCTGGGACAACCGGGTCACCATCTGGCAGGTCGGACTGGCCAGCGGCGGCAACGCCGGGATCGGGCTGCTCCTGGGCGCGCTGGCCGCACTCGGCGCCGCCATGCTGGCCAGCCGGTTCGGCTTCCTGGCCGAGGTGTCGCTGCCGGTCGCGGCGGCGCTGAACGCGCTGCCGATCATCGCGCTGGCCCCGATCCTGAACAACATGTTCTCCTCGACCAGCAGCATCCCGCGCCGGCTGGTGGTGGCGATCGTGGTCTTCTTCCCGGTCTTCCTCAACACGCTGCGCGGGCTGGCCGAGGTCAATCCGGTGCACCGGGAGCTGATGGCCAGCTACGCGGCCGGTGGTTGGGCTTTCACCCGGCTGGTCCGGCTGCCCAGGGCGCTGCCGTTCGTCTTCACCGGACTGCGGCAGGCCGCCTCGCTCTCGGTGATCGCCGCCGTGGTGGCCGAGTACTTCGGCGGGCGGCAGGACGGGCTCGGTTCCCGGATCACCTCGGCCGCCTCGTACACCGCGTACCCGCGCGCCTGGGCCTTCGTGCTCGGGGCCTGCGTACTCGGTCTCGTCTTCTATCTCGCCGCCCTCGGCCTGGAACGCCTCGCGATGCCCTGGCGCGCGCGGCGGCCGGGCTGAGTCCCGACCCGCCTGGCCCTCGCCCGCCCGGCGCAGCCCGACCCCGGGGCCGACCGGCTCCGAACGGAGTTCACCGCTGGAGGAACGATGCGAACATCGGCACGTCTGCTTCCGGGTTTCGGCGGCCACCTCGGCCGCGGCCTCGTCGCCGGAATACTGACCGTCGCCCTGTTGACCGGCTGCGGCACGGCGGACACCGCCGGCACCCCGCGCACCGGGGCGGGCGGGACCACCAAGGTCCGCCTGCAGTTGCAGTGGTTCGTCCAGGCCCAGTTCGCCGGCTTCATCGCCGCCGCCGACCAGGGCTTCTACGCCGAGCAGGGCCTGGACGTGCAGATCCTGGAGGGCGGCGTCGACATCGTGCCGCAGACCGTGCTGGCCCAGGGGCAGGCCGACTTCGCGGTGGCCTGGGTGCCGAAGGCGCTCGCCTCCCGGGAGCAGGGCGCCGGGATCACCCAGATCGCGCAGATCTTCCAGCGGTCCGGGACCTACCAGGTCAGCTTCGCCGACAAGAAGATCGCCTCGCCCGCCGACCTGCGGGGCAAGAAGGTCGGCAACTGGGGGTTCGGCAACGAGTTCGAACTCTTCGCCGCGATGACCAGGGCCGGGCTCGACCCGGGCCGGGACGTCACGCTGGTGCAGCAGCAGTTCGACATGCAGGCGCTGCTGCGCGGCGACATCGACGCCGCCCAGGCGATGAGCTACAACGAGTACGCCCAACTGCTGGAGGCGAAGGACCCGAGGACCGGCCAGCTCTACCGGCCGGAGGCGTTCACCGTGCTCGACTGGAACACGGTCGGCACGGCGATGCTCCAGGACGCGGTCTGGGCCAGCAGCGAGCGGCTGTCGAACGACAAGGCGTACCAGGAAACCGCGACGAAGTTCCTGGCCGGCACCCTGAAGGGGTGGATCTACTGCCGGGACAACGTGCCGCACTGCCGTGACCTGGTGGTGAAGCGGGGCTCCAAACTGGGTGCCAGTCACCAACTGTGGCAGGCGAACGAGGTCAACAAGCTGGTCTGGCCGTCGCCGGGCGGGATCGGGGTGGTCGACGAGGCGGCCTGGAACGCCACCGTCGACCTGGCGCTGACCACCCGCAACCAGGACGGCAAGACGGTGCTGTCCAAGCGGGCGGAGCCGACCGCGTACACCAACGACCACGTCCGGGCGGCGCTGGACCACCTCCGGGCGGCCGGCCTCGACGTGACCGGCACCGGGTACGAGCCGATCACGGTCACCCTGAACGAGGGCGGCGCCTGAGCGGACACCTCGGCGCTCGGGGTGGCTTCTCCGGTCGGTGGTCCACCGGGCGGGGCACTCCGGGTGCCGATCGGGGCTTGTGGTAAAACCTACTAAGCAGATAGGTTTTATGGGCTACTCTCACCGGTAGTCGAACACGTGCCCAGAGGACCGAAAATGATCTCCATTTCTTCGAACCCGTTGACCGGGCCGGACCCGCTGGCCGTCGCCCGCCGGTACGCGGCGGACGCGGCCGGCCCGGCCGGCTGGCCGGTGCCGCTGCGCTTCGATCCGGTCGCGCGCTGGTACCACCGCCTGGCCAGCGCCACCGACCACGAGGTGTGGCTGCTCACCTGGCTGCCCGGCCAGCACACGGACCTGCACGACCATGGCGGATCCGCCGGCGCCTTCCTGGTCGCCGCCGGAACGCTGGTCGAGGAGACCGTGGCGCGCGGCCGGCTCCGCCCCCGCCAGCTCGGCACCGGCACCGGCCGCCGGTTTGGTGCCCGGCACGTGCACCGGGTGGCCAACAACGGCGACCGACCCGCGGTGAGCGTGCACGTCTACCGTCCCGCGCTGCGCAGCATGACCCGCTACCGGCTCGACGGCGGGCGGCTGCGGGTCGCGGACGTCGCCGAGGCGGGAGTCGCCTGGTGACCGGGTGCGGCATCCGGTGCGGGTTCGGGGCCCGACACGACGGAAGGACAGCACGGTGAACCTGACCAACCTCCGGGAGCCGGTCGACGGCTGTCGTCGAGCGCAGGCCCCGGCCGGTTCGCGGAGTATCGACGAGATCCTCGCCGCCGCCCGGGCGCGGCTGCGCCGCCTGGAACCGGAGGCGGGGCATCTCGCCGCCCGCGCCGGTGCGGTGCTGGTGGACATCCGCCCGGCCGCCCAGCGGGCCGCCACCGGATCGGTCCCCGGCGCGCTGGTGGTGGAGCGGAACGTCCTCGAGTGGCGGTTCGACCCGCGCAGCTCCGCCCGGCTCCCGCTCGCCGACCGGTACGACCTGCCGGTCATCGTCTTCTGCCAGGAGGGCTACACGTCGTCACTGGCCGCCGCCGCGCTCCAGGATCTCGGCCTGCACCGGGCCACCGACATCGTCGGCGGATTCGTCGCCTGGCGCGGGCTCGGGCTGCCCGCCTTCGGGCCGACCGACGTCTACGCCCAACCCGATCTCGCCCTGCCGGTGATCCCCCGGCGGGCGCTCACCTGACCCGCGCGCCACCGCACGCGGGCGGACCGGACCAACGTCCCACGAAGGAGTTCCCATGTCGGTCGTCGCCATCCACCCGCGTACGCCGTCACCGGCCGGACCGGGCCGGGCCGCCTCGGCCCGGCGCCGGTCGCCGGCTGCCGAGACCGCGCCGGTCATCCGGGTCACCGTCGACCTCCCGCTGGTCGGCGGGCGGGTCACCCCGGAGCTGGCCCTGCTGCTGGGACTGGTCCGGGAACTGCGCGACCAGGGCGCCGACGTGGCGACCGAGACCCACCTGCCGGGCCGGGCCGGCACCGATCCCGGCCTGCCAGACCCGGTGCTGCCTGACCTGCCGGACTCGCTGCTGGCCGACGGTGCCACCTCGGTGCTGCCCGGTGTCGCCGGGTCAGCGTTGCCCGATCTCGCCGGGTCGGTGCTGCCCGGCGTCGCTGGATCGGGCCTGCCGGGCCTGCCGGGCCTGCCGGAGCCGGTCCTGGCCGGTGTCGTCGATCCGGCCTCCGGGGTCGCCGAGTCGGCCCACGCGGCGGACTCCGGGGCCGGGACGACCGGTCCGGGCGGCGCCGCCGGGTCGGCGACCGGTCCGGGCGGCGCCGGTACCGGGGCGCTGCGGGTGCTCACCGGGCCCCGGGTGGTGCTCCAGGGCGGGCGACCCGTCCCGTTCACCCGGCTGGAGTTCGACCTCCTGGTCTTCCTCGCCCGCAACCCTCGCCGGGTGTTCACCCGGTTGCAGTTGCTCAGCAACGTCTGGGGGTACGAGCACGCCGTCGCCCGCACCGTCGACGTGCACGTACGCCGGCTGCGGGCCAAGGTGGCCCGGTCGGTGCCGCTGGTGACCACCGTGCACGGGGTCGGCTACCGGCTCGCCGACGACGCCCCGGTACGGATCGACGACGGTGCCTGACCGACGGGGTGCGGGGCTGGGAGCGGTGGAGTCCGGAAGCGCCGGCTCCGGTCCGGCGGTCAGGGCGGCTGCGGTCCGGCGGTCAGGGCGGCTGCGGTCAGCCCAGCAGGGCGGCGATCGCGGCGAGTGAGACGGCGGCGGCGATGGTAGAGAGCACCACGACGTCCCGGGCGTGCGACTGGGCCTGCCGGTAGTGGGTGGCGAAGACGAAGACGTTCTGCGCGGTCGGCAGGGCCGAGGTGACCACGGCGGCCAGTAGGGCCGGCCCGGTCAGGCCCAGCGCGTACCGGGCGATCAGGTACGCCACCACGGGTTGCACGACGATCTTGAGGGTCACCGCGACGTACCGCTGCGCGGCGCCGGGGCCGACCGCCAGGGGGCGACTTCCGGGCAGCGACATGCCGAGCGCGATCAGGGCCAGCGGGACGGCGGCCGAACCGACCAGGTCGAACGGGCGCAGCAGTTCGGCCGGTGGCTGCCAGCCGGAGACCGAGACCAGCAACCCGCCGGCCGAACCCAGCATGATCGGGTTTCGGGCCGGCAGTAGCGCCAACCGGCGTACGGACAGGCCCCGGTCGGTGGTGGTGGCGTCCAGCACCCCGAGTGCCAGGGGGGCCGCCACCAGCACCTGGAAGATCAGCACCGGGGCGACGAAGGAGACGTCGCCCAGCACGTACGCGGCGACCGGCAGCCCGAGGTTGGCCGCGTTGACGTACGACGCGGACATTGCCCCGACGGTCGACTCGCCGACCGGGCGGCGCCAGCCGAAGCGCGCGACGAGGAGATAGGCCGCCGCTACGATCAGGGTGCTCAGCACGAACGCGGCCAGCGCCGGGGTGAACAGATCGGCCACTGTGGACCGGGCCAGGGTGCCGAAGAGCAGCGCGGGCGTGGCGATCAGGAAGACCAGCCGGGCGATCACCGCGGTGCCGTGCGGGCCGAGCAGGTCGTGCCGGCCGACGAGGTAGCCGACCAGGGTGACCGACCAGATCACCGCGAACCCTGTCACCACACCCCGCATGTTGACCATCCTGCCGGGTGTGCGGGGCGCGGCGTGATCTGGTACTAAGAGCGAGCAAGTGATTCCGGTGAGTTTGTCGATTGTCACATTCATGCATCGTCGTGTCCCCTTGACCCTCGCCCCGGTGGCCGGAAGCATCGAGGCAGCGGCGGTTCGGGCCGTGGGGGAACACCCGTTGCAGCCAAGGAGGACCATGTCGGTCAGCCCCGCCTCGTCGCGTACCGGGTGGCACAGCGCCCAGCCGGTCGGCCCCGGTCGACCGCCCGGAGCGTCCCGCCGGCCCGCCGGGTCGACCGCACCGACGCCGACGCTGACGGTGACGCTATCCATCCCGCTCGTCGGCAACGAGGAGGTCCTGACGGCACCGGCCCGTCGGCTGCTCGAAGCCGCCCGCGAGCTGGTGGAACAGGGCGAGGCGACGATCACCGGTGGGTTCGCTGGCCAGGCGGAGCGCCGCGCCGACGCCGCCGTGCCGCGCACTCCGGCCCGGCCGGTCACCGCCACCGCCACCGGCGCGTCGGAGCTGCACATCCTCGCGGCGTCCCGGTCCGTGCTGCTCGGCGGCGAGCCGCTGCCGCTCACCCGGCTGGAGTTCGACCTGCTGATGCATCTGGTCGCGCATCCCCGGCGGGTCTTCACCCGGCTCCAGTTGCTCACCGCGGTCTGGGGCTACGAGCACACCGGGGTACGCACCGTCGACGTGCACATCCGGCGACTGCGCGGCAAGGTCGGCGACGTACCGTTGATCACCACCGTCTACGGGGTCGGCTACCGGCTGGCCGACGACGCGGTGGTGACCATCGACCGCAGCGCCTGACCTGTCGACCGTCACCCCTGGCCTACCCCGGGCGAGTCGTCAACTCCACGGGGTAGGTCCGGCGTCGCGGGCCAGCAGGGCCGCCTGCACCCGGTTCGTGCAGTCCAGTTTCGCCAGGATCCGGCTCACGTAGGTCTTGATGGTCATCTCGCTCATCCGCAGCCGCCGACCCACCTCCGCGTTGGGCAGGCCCTCGGCGACCAGGCACAGGATCTCCGACTCGCGTGCGGTCAGCACCGCCAGCCGGTCCCGCGCCTGCCGCCGGCGCCCCGCCGGTTCCGGCGCGACCATGCCGAGCAGCAGCCGGGTCACCGCGGGGGAGAGGTAGGCGTCTCCATCGTGTGCGGCCCGTACCGCGCGGATCAGCTCCTCCGGCGTGCAGTTCTTCAGCACGAACCCGGCCACCCGGGCATGCACCGCCCGCAGCACGTTCGGCTCCGCCCCGAACGAGGTCAGCACCACCACCCGGAGTCCGGGCACCCGCCGGTTGAGTTCGTCGACCGCGTCGAGCCCGTCCAGTACCGGCATCCGGATGTCGAGCAGCGCCACGTCGGCCCGGTGCCGCAGCGCCGCGTCGACCGCCGCCCCGCCGTCCGCCGCCTCAGCGACCACCTCGATGTCGCCGGCCGATTCCAGCACCGTGCGGATGCCGGCCCTGATCAGTGGCTCGTCGTCGGCGAGCAGCACCCTGATCACGTCACCGCACTCCCAGCAGCATGCTCGCCGGCATCGCCACGAACATCACGGCCGCGGTGGTGATCCCCAGGGCCAGGGTACGGATCCCGGCCGGAGCGGGTGGCTCCGCGCTCTCCCCGCCCGGCTCCGCGGCGGGCAGCATCGCGAGGAGTCGCCAGCACCGCCCGCCGCCGTCCGGATGGGCGGGATCGCCGGGCTCGACGATCCGGTACGCCACGAATCCGCCCGCCTGGTCGGCACGTTCCCGCAACCCGGCCAGCCCGTGCCCGACCAGCCCCGGCCGGTGGCCGTCGACCTTACCGCCGCCGGTGCCGGCGTCGACGGCGCCGCCGCTGTCGGCGGTGCGTCCTGGGGCGGTGCGTCCTGGGGCGGTGGGCGTCGCGGGGCGGTCGGGCAGCGGGTTGTCCAGGGTGAGCAGCAGCGCGTCCGGCTCCCACCGGAGCCGTACCGTGACCGGCTGGCCGGGGGCGTGCTTGAGCGCGTTCGTCAGCCCCTCCTCGACCACCCGGTACGCCGCCCGCCCGGCCGCACTCCTCAGCGGGCGCGGAGTTCCCTCCTCGCGCAGGGTCACCGGCGTCCCGGCCGCGCGGAACTCCGCCACCAGCGGGCCGATCCGCTCCGGGCCCGGCGACCGCTGATCGGTGCCATGCCCGCCGCGCAGCGCACCGACCAGCTCGTAGAGCTCGTCCAGGGCGCCGCGCGCGGCCCCCGCGAGCTGCCGCACCGCCTGCCGCTGCACCGGCGGCAGCTCCGCCACCTCCAGCGCGGCGGCCTGCACCGAGACCAGGCTGAGCCGGTGACCGAGCGAGTCGTGCATGTCCCGGGCGATCCGCAGCCGCTCCCGGAGCTGCTCCTGCTCGGCGAGCAGCTCCCGTTCCCGCCGGAGCTGCCGGTTGTGCCGGTCGAGGGTGGAGACGAGCCGCTCGTGCTGGGCAAGGTATCGGCCGACCAGCACCGGCAGCGCCGCGAAGACCAGGTACGTGGAGATCAGGTTCGGGATCGTCCGGGGGTCCGCCGGTGCGCTCACCAGATGTACGGCGAGCGCGCCGGTCAGCGCCCCGCCCAGCATGACGGCCCGGGTACGGTCCAGCGACTCCCGCCCCGCCTGGTAGGCGGCCCAGAGCAGCAGCACGTACCCGCCGTCGGAGAGCGCGACGAGCAGCAGCGCGCCCATCAGCGCGGCGACCGGAGCCCGGTGGCGTACCGCGATGACCAGCGCCACCAGCCCGGCGTGCCCGGCGACGTCCCACGGTGACGCCCCGTTCCGGGCTCCGGCCAGCAGCAACGCGGTCTCCGCCAGCAGTACGACAACGGGCAGCAGGTGTCGGCGCATGCCAGCAGGTTACGTCCGTCGGTCACCCACCGGCACCGGCCGCCGACTCCGGCACCGCCGACCCCGGCACCCGACCGGCGTGGCCCGTCGACATTGGTGGCCGGGGTCGACGACTTTCGAGGACTGTTCCGGCGACCCGAACTGCCTAGCGTGGCGGGCGTGATCGACGTGTGCAATCTCAGCAAGCGCTACGGCAGAACCGTCGCGGTCGACGGGATCTCCTTCACCGTCCGGCCCGGACAGGTGACCGGCTTCCTCGGACCGAACGGCGCCGGCAAGTCGACGACGATGCGGATGATGCTCGGTCTCGACCGCCCGAGTGCCGGGCAGGTGCTGATCGACGGCCGGAGCTACCCGGAGCAGGCCGCACCGCTGCGCTCGGTCGGCGCGTTGCTGGAGGCCCGGTCCGCGCATCCGGGACGGCGGGCGTACCACCATCTGCTCTGGTTGGCGCAGAGCAACCGGATCCCGCGCTCCCGGGTCGCCGAGGTGCTGTCGCTGGTCGGTCTGCAGAGCGTGGCGAGACGGCGGGTCGGCGGCTTCTCGCTCGGCATGGTCCAGCGGCTCGGCATCGCCGCCGCGCTGCTCGGCGACCCGCCGGTGCTGCTCTTCGACGAACCGGTCAACGGGCTCGACCCCGAGGGCATCCGGTGGATCCGGGAGTTGATGCGCGGGCTCGCCGCCGAGGGGCGGGCGGTCTTCGTCTCCAGCCACCTGATGAGCGAGATGGCGCTGACCGCGGACCACCTGGTGGTGATCGGGCAGGGCCGCCTGCTCGCCGACACCGGGATGCGCGAGTTCGTCGAGGCGAACTCCGGCACGGCGGTACGGATCCGGACTCCGGAGCCGGAGCGGCTGCGGGGCGTACTGGTGGCCGCCGGCATCCGGGTCGAGGCGGAGCCGGACGGGACGCTGCTGGCGTACGACAGCGAGGCCGCCCGGATCGGGGAGCTGGTCGCGGCCAACCGGCTGACCGTGCACGAGGTCGGCGTGCAGCGGGCCTCCCTGGAGGAGGCGTTCATGCGGCTCACCGCGACGGCGGTGCCCTACCGGGCCGGCGGCGACCGGCCGGCGGACGCCGACCGGGGCGCGACCGGGGACCGGCGGGCGGAGGGCAGGCCGGACGTGGACGGTGGTAGGCGGATGCCTGGTGGCCGGCGGATGGACGGGGGAGAGCGGTGAGTGCGGTGACGGAAACCAGCGTGCCGACCGGCGGGCCGGCGCGGGACCGGGCCGCCCAGCCCTGGCTCGGTGCGGTGCTGCGGGCCGAGCTGACGAAGATCCGGACCGTCCGGTCGACGGTCTGGACCCTGCTGCCGACCTTCGTCGTCGGCGTCGGCATGAGCCTGCTGGCCGGGCTCAGCTTCGGGTCGCGGCCACCGGAACGGACAGCCGGCTTCGACCCGCTCTTTCCCGCCTTCTACGGCCTGACGCTCGGCCAACTCGCCCTGGTGGTGTTCGGGGTGCTGGTGATGGCGAGCGAATACAGCTCGGGCACGATCCGGGCCACCCTGGTCGCGGTACCGCGCCGGGGCCGCTGCTACGCCGGCAAGGTGCTCGGCACCGCGCTGCTGGCCAGCGCGGTCGCGGTACCCACCGTGCTGGTCGGCTTCTTCGTCGCCCAGGCCGCGCTCGGCCGGTACGGCGTCGGGCTCGGCGCGGACGGCGCGGTGACCGCCGTGATCGGTGGCTGCCTGCACCTGGTCCTGCTCTGCCTCTTCGCGCTCGGGGTGGCGGCGATGCTGCGCAGCCCGGTACGCGCACTGGCGGTACTGCTGCCGGTCTTCTTCCTCGGCTCGCAGGGGCTCGGCAACATCCCCGGACTGCGTACCGTCACCCAGTACCTGCCGGACCAGACCAGTTGGGTGATCCTGCACCTCGCCGGGCCGCAGGACGAGGGCCGGTGGGTCCGGGACTACGGACCGTGGACCGGGATCGGCATCCTCGTGCTCTGGACCGCCGCCTCGCTGCTCGGCGGCTACCTCGTGCTGCGCCGTCGCGACGCCTGACCGGGGCGCCGGCCGGCGGGCGTGCTACTCCGGCGCGCACCCGGGCGGTCCCGCCGCCCGACCACCGGCGGATCCGCCGCGACCACGGCCCCCGCGCGGTCGGCGCCGCTCCGGGCCGGGGCAGGATGGTCGGATGAGGGTCCGCCCGATCACCCCGGAACTGCTGGTGCAGGAGTTGGCCGACCGGCTGGCCGGCGAGCGTGCCGGCGGCTGGCTGCGGGTGGCGGTCGACGGGCCGCCGGCCGCCGAGCCGGGCCGGCTCGCCGCCGCGCTGGTCGACCCGCTGCGGGTCCGGGGCCGCCCGGCGGTACGCGTCGACGCGGCGGACTTCCTCCGGCCGGCGTCGCTCCGCTACGAGCAGGGCCGCACCAACCCGGACGCGTACTACCTAGGCTGGCTCGACGAGGCCGGGATGCGCCGGGAGGTGCTCGACCCCGCCGGCCCGGCCGGTTCGGGGCGGATCCTGCCGACGCTGTGGAACGCCGAGACCGACCGGGCCACCCGGGCGGACTACGTCACGCTGCCGCCCGGCGGCGTGGTACTGGTGAGCGGGCCGCTGCTGCTCGGCGGCGGCCTCCCGTTCGACCTGGCGGTCCACCTGGTGCTCTCGCCCGGTGCGCTGGCCCGGCGTACGCCCCCGGCGCAGCGCTGGACCCTGCCGGCATTCGTCCGGTACGCCGAGGAGGTCGGGCCGGCGTCCTTCGCCGACGTGGTGGTCCGGTTGGACGATCCCCGGCACCCGGCGCTGGTCGAGTCGGAGAGCGTCCGCTGACCGCTCGGCACGGCCGGCCAGGGCCGACGGCGGGGCGGGAAATCGGCGGTTTGCCGGCGACGGCGGTGGGGTAATCGCGCTGCTCATGACGGAGCGACCCGGACAATACCGTCCAGGACCGCAGATCCGTACCTTCGACGGAAAGGCAGGCAGCGCATGCTCGTCAATGAGGCAATCGGTACTCGCCGCTCGGCGGCCGACAGCGACCAGATCCGCCGTGCCCTGCAGGCCCGCTACGACGAGCTGACCGTCGAATACGACGAGGCGTTGGCGCAGAGCCAGGTGCTGCGACTGGTGGAGGTCGGCGACACGGCCGGCGACGACCAGGCGGACAGCGGCACGAAGACGGCCGAGCGGGACACCGCACAGTCGCTGCTGCGGACCATCCTTGACCGACGGGCCCAGTTCGAGCACGCGCTCAGCCGGCTGGCCGAGGGGACGTACGGCTGGTGCGAGGGTTGCGGCGACTCGATCCCGGTGGAACGGCTGGAGATCTTCCCCTCCGCGACCACCTGCGTCACCTGCAAGCAGTCCCGGGAACGCCGGGCGGCCTGACCGGACCCGACCGACGACGGAGGTGGACCGCGCCCGGCCCGTCCGCTCCGACCGCGCCCGGCTTGCCCGCCCAGGCCGGGGCGGGTGAACTGGAGTCATGGGTGAGATCAAGGTCGGCACGGCCTCCTGGACCGATCGGACGCTGCTGGAATCGGGCTGGTATCCGGCGGGCGCGGACACTCCGGAACGGCGGCTGGGCTACTACGCCGAGCGGTTTCCGCTGGTCGAGGTCGACGCCACCTACTACTCGCCGCCCGCCGAGCGGACCGCCGAACTGTGGGTGGGGCGCACCCCGGCCGGGTTCACCTTCAACGTGAAGGCGTTCAGCCTGCTCACCGGGCATCCGACCCGGGTTTCCGCGCTCTACAAGGACCTGCGGCCGGAGACGGAGAAGAAGAACGTCTACCCGGGTGACCTGCCGGCGCAGGCGTACGAGGAGGTGTGGACGCGCTTCCTCTCCGCGCTGGAGCCGCTGGCCGAGGCGGGCAAACTCGGCGCGCTGCTGTTCCAGTTCCCGCCGTGGTTCACCATCCGCCGGGACAACAAGCAGTACCTGCTGGAGGTGCGGCGGCGCTGCGGCCCGCTGCGGCCGGTCTTCGAGTTCCGGCACGCCTCCTGGTTCGCCGACGGCAACCGGGAGGAGACGCTGGAGTTCCTCCGCAAGCACGAGCTGGCGTACGTCTCGGTCGACATGCCGCAGGGCCACCGTTCGTCGGTGCCGCCGGTGCTGGCCGCCACCGCCGACCTGGCGGTGGTCCGGTTCCACGGGCACAGCGACAAGTGGACCAGCAAGGACATCTACCAGAAGTTCGGCTACCACTACTCCGAGCGGGAGCTGGCGGACTGGGCGCCCAAGCTGCGCGAACTCTCCGGCGAAACCGCCGAGACGCACGTCTTGTTCAACAACTGCTACCGCGACTACGCCCAGACGAACGCCGAGAAGCTCCGCGACCTCCTGTCGGCGTAGCCAGCCGGAATCACCCGCCCCGGGTGAGCGGGGCTCACCCGCACCCCGGGGAGCATGGCAAGGGTGGCCAGTAGCCGAGACGGGACGGGGGATCAGTCGTGACGAACAATTCGTACTCGGCCTTCGAGACATCGATAGACAAGACCAACCTCATCCTCAAGGACATCGAGCAGGCGTACGGGTGGCCGAAGGAACGCCGGAACCAGTCGTACGCGGCGCTGCGGACCGTACTGCACCTGCTGCGGGACCGGTTGCCGGTGCAGGAGAGCGCGCACTTCGCGGCCCAGTTGCCGTTGCTGGTGCGCGGGCTCTACTTCGACGGCTGGGACCCGAGCGTCGTCCCGATCAAGCTGAATCGGGAGGAGTTCCTCTTCGAGGTACGCGCCGGCTTCCCGTTCGACGTCGAGGGCGGCCCGGCGACCGTGGTCAACACGGTGCTGAACGCGCTGCGGCGGCACGTCACCGACGGCGAGTGGGACGACGTCAAGTCGAGCATGCCGAAGGATCTCGTCAAGATCATGCCGTAGTCCGGCGTACCGCCTGCCCAGGTGGCGGTGCCGGGCGGGCGACCGCCGGTCGGTCGGGACGTGTCACGGCGTCCGGCTGACCGGTACGCCCCGGCGGCGGGCGAGTGCGGCCAGCGCACCGGCGTCGACGATCGCGGCCCCGCCCGGGTCGTTGTTGAAGAAGACGAAGACCGGTTCGTCGCCGGGGAAGGCCGCGGCGATCCGGTCCAGCCAGGAGCGCAGCGCGGACCGGCCGTACCGGGGGCGGGGTTCGGCACGGCCCTCGTGCAGCCGCAGGTAACCGAAGTCGGCGGTACGCCACAGCGGCGTCACCGGCCGGCCGCCCCGGTCCGCCCAGCAGAGCGCGGCGCCGTACCGTTCCAGCACCCGCCGGGTCCGGTCGGTCCACCAGGATGGATGCCGGGGCTCCACGGTGACCCGTACGCCGGACGGAAACCGGGACAGCACCTCGGCCAGCGCGGAGAGGTCGGCGGGAAGGTTCGGCGGCAGTTGCAGCAGCACCGGACCGAGCCGGTCACCGAGCGCGGTGGCCCGGTCGAGGAACCGGGTGACGGGTTCGGCCGGCTCCCGCAGCCGCTTGATGTGCGTCAGGTAGCGGCTCATCTTCACCGCGACGCAGAAGTCGTCCGGGGTACGGGCGCGCCAGCCGGCGAAGACGTCCCGTTCGGGCAGCCGGTAAAAGGCGTTGTTCACCTCGACCGTGCCGAACCGTTCGGCGTAGTGCTCGAGCCAGCGTCGCTGCGGCAGGCCGGTCGGATAGAACCGGTCCCGCCAGTCGCGGTACTGCCACCCCGAGGTGCCGACGAGGATCACCCCGGTCAGTATGCCCGCTCGACCGGCCGGGCACCCGTCGGGCGACCGTCAGGCCGACCGGGCCCGGCGCCCCAACCGCCGACCATCGGGGCGCCGGGCGGCTGGTCACTGAACCTTCAACCTGGACAGCGCGGCGCGGGCGCCCCGACTTCCGCCTTCGGCCACGCGGACCGCGAGGGGAGGTTGAAGAGGCTCAGTGCAGCGTCACCTCGGCGATGAGCTGTCGGCGGTGGTCCACCCGCCGCTCGGGGCCGGTCAGCCGGACCGGGACGGTGTGCCGGTGGTCGGCGCTGGAGGCGGAGAGCCGCAGCTCAAGGTCACCGGGTTCGACCACCCGGTGACCGAGTCGACCGGTGAACGAGGAGAGGTCGGCGTGCACCCGGAAGTCCACCTGCCGGGTCTGTCCCGGGTCCAGCGGCACCCGGGCATAGCCGATCAGCCGGACCACCGGGCGGGTCACCTGGGCCACCGGATCGTGCAGGTAGAGCTGCACCACCTCGGTGCCGTGCCGGTCGCCGTCGTTGCGGACCGAGACCGAGACGGTGACGGCACCGTCGGTCGGCACCTGCACCGGCCGTTCCGCGACCGGCACCGCACCCTCCACCCGCACCTCCGGCCAGCTGAACCTGGTGTACGACAGGCCGTGGCCGAACGGGAAGAGCGGGGTCGGGTCGACGCTGCTGACCTCGGTCTTCTGGCCTAGCACCGGGTTGAGGTAGCTGCTCGGCTGGCCGCCCGGGTTGCGCGGCATTCCGACCGGCAGCCGGCCGGACGGGCACACCGCCCCGCTGAGCACCCGCGCCACCGCCGGCCCGCCCTCCTCGCCGGGGAAGAACGCCTGCACCACGGCGGCGAGCCGGTCGACCGAGTCGCCGAGTGCGTACGGGCGGCCGGCGAGCAGCACCAGCACCACCGGGGTTCCGGTGTCCAGCAGCGCTGCCAGCAGCTCCGCCTGGGCGCCGGGCAGCCGCAGGTCGTCGGTGTCGCAGCCCTCGCCGGAGGTACCTCTGCCGAAGAGTCCGGCCCGGTCGCCGAGTACCGCCACGCAGACGTCCGCCTCGGTGGCCATCGCCACGGCCGCACTGATCGCCTCGGCCTCGGCCGGGCCGTCGACGGTGCCGCCGGGCGCGTACTTGATGGGGGTCTCCGGCAGCTCGGCCCGGAGCGCGGCGAGCAGCGTCCGGATCTCGACTCCGTCCGGCAGCTCCGGATGCTGGCTGCCGACGTGGCCGGGGAAGGTGTAGCAGCCCAGCATCCCGGCGACGTCGTCGGCGAGTGGCCCGACCATGGCGATCCGGCTCTCCGGGCGTAGCGGCAACGCCCCGGAGTTCGCCAGCAGCACCACCGACTCCTCGGCGAGTTCCCGGGCCAGCGCCCGGCTGGCCGGCGGGTCGAGGTCGACGGAGCCCTCGACGATGCCCGGCGCGTCGCCGTTGCTCCGTTCGGCGATCGCGGCGAGTGCCGGCGGCACCGTCGACCACTCGGCGTCGAGCAGGCCGAGTTCGCACTTCTGCCGCAGGACCCGGGTCACCGCCCGGTCGATCAGGCCCTCCGGTACGGTGCCGGCGCGGACCGCGTCGATCAGCGGGCTGCCGTAGCAGTGCGCCGACGGCAACTCGACGTCCACCCCGGCGGCCAGCGCCAGTGCCGCCGCCTCGCCCAGGTCGGCCGCGACGTTGTGCAGCCGTTGCAGGAAGCTGATTCCGAAGTAGTCGGAAACGACGGTGCCGGTGAAGTCCCAGTCGTCCCGGAGCAGCCGGGTGAGCAGTTCCGGGTCGGCGGCCGGCGGGACGCCGTCGATCTCGTTGTAGGCGTGCATCACCGATCTGGCGCCGCCGTCCCGCAAGGCCATCTCGAAGGGCGGGAGGAGCACGTCGGCCAGCTCCCGGGGGCCGGCGCCGACCGGCCCGTGGTTGCGGCCCGCCCGGGAGGCCGAGTATCCGACGAGGTGCTTCAGGGTGGCGACCACGCCGGCGGACTCCAGGCCCCGGACGTACGCGGTGGCGACGGTGGCGACCAGGTAGGGGTCCTCGCCGATCGACTCCTCGCAGCGCCCCCAGCGCAGGTCCCGGATCACGTCGAGCACCGGGGCCAACCCCTGGTGCACGCCGAGCATCCGCATCGCCGAGCCGATCTGCCCGGCCATCCGCTCGACCAGCTCCGGGTCGAAGGTCGCGCCCCAGGCCAGCGGGGTGGGATAGACGGTCGCCTTCCAGGTCATGATGCCGGTCAGGCACTCCTCGTGCGCGATCGCCGGGATGCCGAACCGGTTGGCGGCGACGATCTCCTCCTGCATCCGGGCCAGTGCCCGGGCGCCGAGGGCGGGGTCGACGGGCGCGGTGCCGAACGCCCGGGTGATCTGGCCCAGGCCGGCGCTGATCAGTCCGCGCCAGTCGGGGGCCTCGCTGGCCATCTCGTGCTGGTGCGGCGCCAGGTCCTCACCGGTGGCGTCGCCACCCACCCAGACGCCGTAGAGCTGCGCTATCTTTTCCTCGAGCGAGAGTCGGGCGACCAGGTCGTCGACCCGCTGTGCGACGGGCAGCCGCGGGTCCTGCCAGCGGGGCGGGGCGTCGGGAGCGGGGCTGTCGCTGGGTGCTGCGTCCGCCGGGACGGTTGTGGTAGCGGTGAGCTGTCCGTCGTGCGGATGCCCATCGTGCACCCCCGTGACCTCAAGCCGCTCGACGTCGGTGGTTGTCCGACTGGTGTCGGCGGCGTTGCGGTTGCTGCTCACGGGCAGCCTCCTGTCGCTTGTTGCTGGCCTCTTCCAGAGCCGCCCGCATGTCGAAGTGAGGTTGGACGCGGGCGCGCACGTACTTCCGACATGTTTCCGGAAAGTCGGGCCCGCGTCGAGAGGCTACTTAGGCCGAAAGTAGCCCGCAAGTTTCCGGCCGGCGCAATCCTTGACCGTTCGTTCACAGCGTCGTAGCGTGCGCCGCATCACAGCGAATTATCGGACTGGCGCCGAAAGTTTGCGGATCGTTCGGCTCTGCCGGCGCGGTGGGACACCGGCCGTCACGGGCCGCGCGGGCCCGCGCCCGACGGATGGAAGGGACGGTGACTCATGCGACGGCCTCGGGACCAACAGAACGGTATCCCACCGGCGGGGCAGGTCGAGCGTGATGATCATCTCTGGTCCGCCGGGCGGCGGGCGGCGGGTTTCGTGCTCGCGCAGGGGGCCGGGGAAGTGGGGGCCCGGTCCGACCGGACCGCCACCCGGTGGGGTGCGGTCGCACCCGGGTGAAGGGCGGGCGGGGGAACCCGCCGAGGACGCGGGCGGGCCGGCCGGGCGGGGACCGGCTCGTCCGCCCTCGGCAGAGCTGATCTAGACCGCGCCCGGGCACCGGTGATACATTGACGGACATCTCTGTATCGTCGGGCGGCCGTGCCCGGGGAAGAGGTTGGTCCGCCTGGAGGTGCGGCATGAGGAGTAGTCGGCTTCTCGTCATGGGTGCGGCGCTCGGCGTCGTGCTCGGCGGCGCCGGGTTCGCCGTCGCCGACACGACATCGGCACCGGGCGGCGGGGTGGGGGTGCTGGCCGCCGGCGAGTTCGACTTCAGCCGGCCGCAGACCGTCGCCACCAACCTCCAGGCGCCCTGGGGGATGGCCTTCCTGCCGGACGGCAGCGCGCTGGTCGCCGAGCGGGACACCGCCCGGGTCGTGCAGATCCGCCCGGGGCAGACTCCGCAGCAGGTCGCCACCATCTCCGGTGTTTCGCCCGGCGGCGAGGCCGGGCTGCTCGGCCTGGCCGTCTCGCCGAGCTACGCCAGCGACCGCTACGTGTACGCCTACTTCACCTCGGCCAGCGACAACCGCATCGTCCGGTTCCGGCTGGACGCGCCGCAGACCCAGACGCCGATCCTCACCGGACTGGCCCGGGCGAACTTCCACGACGGCGGCCGGATCGCCTTCGGCCCGGACGGCATGCTCTACGCCGGCGTCGGCGACGCGGGCCAGACCGCCAACTCGCAGAACCCGTCCAGCCGCAACGGCAAGATCCTGCGGATGCGGCCGGACGGCAGCGCCCCGCCGGACAACCCGACCGCCGGCTCCCTGGTCTACAGCCTCGGCCACCGCAACGTGCAGGGGCTCGCCTGGGACGCCCAGGGCCGGCTCTACGCCAGCGAGTTCGGGCAGAACACCTGGGACGAGGTCAACTACATCGTCCCCGGCGGCAACTACGGGTGGCCGACGGTGGAGGGTCAGGGCAACGACCCGCGGTTCCGCAACCCGATCGTCACCTGGTCGACCGCCGAGGCCTCGCCGAGCGGTGCCGCGATCGACGGCAACATGCTCTTCGTCGCCGCACTGCGCGGCACCCGGCTCTGGCAGGTGCCGCTGAACGGCAGCGGCGGGGTGGCCGGCAGCCCGACCGCCCAGCTCACCGGCCAGTACGGCCGGCTGCGTACCGTCGAACGCGCCCCGGACGGCTCGCTCTGGGTGGCCACCAGCAACCGGGACGGCCGCGGCACGCCGGCCGCCACCGACGACCGGATCCTGCGCTTCCTGCCGGTCGGCGCGACCCCGGGGCCCACCGCCACCACCCGGCCGCCCACCTCCTCGCCGACGCCGAGCGTGCCGCCGACCAGCACCCCGCCGCCGAGCGGCACCGCCTGCACCGCGAGCTACCGGCAGATCAACCAGTGGCAGGGCGGCTTCCAGGGCGAGGTGACGGTGCGCAACAACGGCACCAGCACGCTGAACGGCTGGACGGTGCGGTGGACCTTCGCCAGCGGGCAGACGATCGGCCAGCTCTGGAACGGCACGCTGACCGCGAGCGGATCGTCGGTGACGGTCCGGAACGTGAGCTGGAACGGCACGCTCGGCGCCAACGGGTCGGCCACGTTCGGCTTCCAGGGCTCGTGGACCGGGACCAACACCCCGCCCAGCGACCTGACCTGCACCAGTCCCTGACTGGGTGTGGTCGACGGTGGCCGGGTGTCCGGCCACCGTCCGACCGGTCAGCGTCCCGGTGCGGCTGCGCGGGTATTCGGCGCCCCGGGACAAAGCTTGCCGGACCTCGGGTGCGATCACCTGCGGACGAGTAACCAATCCCCGAGATGTTCAGCCCGAGGCGGGATCGGCGGTCCGGGCCGGTACGAGTTCCGGACGCGGCACCCGGATCGGGGTCAGCGTGCCGGCGGCGGCGATGCCGAGGCAGGTCAGTCCGGCGGCGAGGCAGACCGGTGCGGTGCCGTACCGGGCCACCGCCCCGGTCAGCACGGCCGCGCCGAGCGGGCCGAGCGCGGAGTGCAGGGTCCAGAACGCCGAGGTCACCCGGCCGAGCAGATGATCCGGGGTGACCTGCTGGCGCAGCGACATCGAACAGATCCCGGCGAGGCTGGTCCCGAACGTGTACGCGGCGACCAGCAGGGCCAGTGCCGGTACGTCCCGGGTCAGTCCGGCACCGGCGACGGCCAGCCCGCCCAGCGCGTACGCCCCGATCCAGCAGGTGCCGAAGCCCAGCGACCGGCGTACCGGCGCGACCAGCAGCGCGGCCACGATGGTGCCCCCGGCCGCGGCGGCGAGGACGTGCCCGACGGTGCCGTCGGAGCCGCCGAGGTCGTGCTTGACGTGATAGATGAAGACGTCGGTCAGCCCGATGGTGAGAAAGGTCAGGAACGACAGCAGGACCGTCAACGTGCGCAGCACCGGGTGCCGCCAGAGGAACCGGATCCCGACCAGCAGGTCCGACCAGCCGGTCCGGCCGGCCCGGGCCCCGGGAGTCGGCCCGGAGTCGAGTACGTCCGCCGCGGCGTCCCCGGCCCGGTGCGTCGGCTGGCTGCGGAACCGGACGAAGCAGAGGCCGAGCGCGGAGAGGGCGAAGGTGCCGGCATCGACGGCGAGCGCGGCGGTCGGCCCGACGGCCGAGGAGAGCAGCCCGGCCAGTACCGGACCGATGATCCCGGCCGCCGCGTACGTCGCGTAGAGCTGGCCGTTCGCCCGGGTGATCCGGGCCGGACCGACCAGCGCCGGCACGGCGGCGACGTAGCCGACCTGGAACACCATTCCCGCGGCGGCGCAGGCCGGCGCGACCAGGTAGAGCAGCCAGAGCTGCGGTGCGAAGAACCAGATCACCGGGATGCTGGCGTACCCGGCGGCCCGGAACAGGTCGCAGCCGAGCAGCAGGAGCCGCCGGTCCACCCGGTCGACCAGGTGGCCGGCGAAGATTCCCGCTGCCACCGACGCCGCCCCGACCAGCCCGGTCAGCAGGCCCATCCGGGCCACCGAGCCGGTCGCGTGCAACACCAGCAGCGGTACGGCGAGCAGCGAGAACGAGTCGCCCAGCGCGGAGAGCGCCTGACCCGTCCAGAACAGCGGGAAGTCGCGGCTGCGCCAGAGCGTCCCGGCGCCCGGTGTCCCGGTGCTCACCTGCCGGAACTGGCCGACCGGGACATGTCCCGCAGCGTGTCGACGATCCACTCCTCGGCCCGGTCCCGGGTCACGCCCAGTCCGGTCAGGATCCGGGCGCCCGGCTCGGTCGGGGCGGCCAGCAGTCCGAGCAGGATGTGTTCGGTGCCGACGTAGTTGTGCCCGAGCCGCAGCGCCTCGGCGAAGGTGCGGTCCCGTACCCGCTTGGCGCCAGCGGAGAACGGCAGGTGCTCCGCCGCCTCCGGCGGCCCGACCGGATCGTCGGATGCCGCGGCTCCGGGCTCGGCGGCGCGGACGCCGGCCCGGATCGCCTCGGCGGAGACGCCCAGTGCCGTGAGTGCCCGGCCGGCCAGGCCGTCGGGTTCGTGCAGGATACCGAGGAGCAGGTGTGCGGTGCCGACCTCGGCGCTGCCGGCGTCCCGGGCCTCCGCCTGGGCCTGCGTCACCACGTTGCGGGCCCGGTCGGTGAACCGGGCGAAGGCGCTGGCCGGAATCTGCTCGTCCTGGTCGGACCGCCGGGTCACGAAGCGCTTCTGCACGGCCTGCTTGCTGACCCCCATGCTCTGGCCGATGTCGGTCCAGGAGGCACCGGAACGGCGGGCCTGGTCGACGAAGTGCCCGATCAGGTGGTCGGCGAGGTCGCCGAGGTACTCGCCGACCAGTACCGCGTCGGTGAGCCGTTCCAGGGCGTCCCCGGTGGGGTGCTGGCGGTGGACGTACGCGATGAGGTCGTCGAGGCGGACCGGCAGTCGTTCCATGCGTCAACCGTAGGTTGACGATCCGTCATCCGTCAACCTACGGTTGACCGGCCCGGTGTTGCGCGGGTCAGGCTGGTACGACCGACGGGCGCCCCCGCCCGCCGGTGGCCTCCCGCATGCCCCGGACGGCGAGCTGGTCGGCCCGCTCGTTCTCCGGATGCCCGGCATGCCCCTTGACCCAGTGCCACCGCACCTGGTGGCGGGCGGCGGCAGCCTCCAGCCGTTGCCACAGGTCGGCGTTCTTGACCGGCTGCTTCGCGGCGGTCTGCCAGCCGTTGCGCTTCCAGTTCGGCAGCCACTTGGTGATGCCGTCCCGGACGTAGGTGCTGTCGACGTAGATCTGCACCGTCACCGGCCGGGTCAGGCTCTCCAGGGCCTGGATCGCCGCCATCAGCTCCATCCGGTTGTTGGTGGTGGCCACCGCCTCGCCGCCGTGGAGTTCCTTCTCCACCGTCCCGTACCGCAGCACGGCGCCCCAGCCGCCGGGACCGGGATTGCCGCTGCACGCACCATCGGTGTAGATCTGCACGACCTGCTCTGTCACCCGGGCAACATACCCTGCCGGGTCAGCCGAACAGGGCGCTGACCGACTCCCCGTTGTGGATCCGGCGCATCGCCTCGGCCAGCGCCGGGGCGACGGAGAGCACGGTCAGCTTGTCGGTGCGGTCCCGCGCCGGGATCGGCACCGTGTTGGTGCAGACGATCTCGGCGATGTCCGGCTCCGCGGAGAGCCGGCGCAGCGCCGCCGAGGCGAACAGGCCGTGCGTGCAGGCCACCCGTACGCTGCGCACCTTCTGCTCGCGCAGCCGGTCGAGCAGCTCGAACACCGTGCTGCCCTTGGCGATCTCGTCGTCGAGCACGATGACGTCCCGGTCGACCACGTCGCCGATCACCGTGCTGATCACCACTTTGTCGTCGGAGAACCGCTGCTTGGCCCCGGCCGCCACCGGCACCTTCAGCATCCGGGCGAACGCGGCCGCCTGCTTGGCGTTACCGAGGTCCGGCGAGACCACCACCGTGTCGGTGAGGTCGTACCCCCGGAAGTGCGTCGCCAGCTCGCGCAGCGCGTGCAGGTGGTCGACCGGGATGCTGAAGAAGCCGTGCACCTGCGGCGAGTGCAGGGTCACGGCCAGAATCCGGCTGGCGCCGGCGGTGGTGAGCAGGTCGGCGACCAGCCGCCCGCCGATCGAGATGCGCGGGGCGTCCTTCTTGTCGCTCCGGGCGTACGCGTAGTGCGGCATCACCACCGTGATCCGGCCCGCCGAGGCGCCCCGGGCCGCGTCCAGCATCAGCAGCAGCTCCACCAGGTGCTCCTGCACCGGCGGCACCAGCGGCTGGATCAGGAAGACGTCCCGCTCCCGGCAGTTCGCCTGCAACTGCACCTCGAGGCAGTCGTTGGCGAACCGGGAGATCCGGGTCGGGAGCAGGGGGACGCCGAGGTGGTGGCAGATCTCGGTGGCCAGCTCGGGGTGGGCACTGCCGGAGAAGACCGCGATGTCACGCACGGGGCCACTCTAGTGAAACGGCGACCCGGCGGCCGGTGCCGGGCGTGGCGTGCCGGGCCCGGTTCCCGCCGGCTCGCTGGCTGCCGGGTTGGCGGTGATCTGCCGCCGTTGACGGCGGTGTGCCGGCGTTGTCGCTTTGCTCGGCGACCCCCATTTGTCCGCCCGACCGAGTTCCGTCGAGCGGCCCCGGGGTAAGGCGCGATCATTTCGCGCCGGCAACGATCTTTTCGCGGCCGGCGTCGACCTTGTCCGAGCAGAGGGGAACGAGATGGCTCTCACCCGACGCGGCTTCCTCGAAGCGTCCGCCGTGACGGCACTGGGCACACTGTGGACGCCGGGGGACCGCCCGGCACCGCCGGACTTTCCGGCGGAGGTACCCGTCGAGCGCGCGGCGTACCGCAACTGGGCCGGCGAGATCGAGGCCGACGGCGTCTGGACCTGTACCCCCCGGACGGCGGCCGACGTGGTGACCGTGACCAACTGGGCGTACCGGAACGGCTACTCGGTGCGGGCCCGGGGCTACCGGCACACCTGGGCACCGCTGACCGTACCGGTCGACGGTGCCGCCGACCGGACCATCCTGGTGGACACCACCCGGCACCTGACCGCGATGGCGGTGCTCTCCACCGCGCCCGCGGCGGTACGCGTGCAGGCCGGTGCCTCGATGGAGGACTTCCTCGCGTTCCTGGAGGAGCACGGGCTCGGCGTGACCAACACCCCCGCCCCCGGCGACCTGAGCGTCGGCGGGGTGCTGGCGATCAACGGCCACGGCACCAGCGTGCCGGCCGACGGCGAGACGCTGGCACCCGGGCACACCTACGGGTCGCTGAGCAACCTCATCCTGTCGCTCACCGCCGTGGTCTGGGACGCGGCGGCCGGCGGCTACGCGCTGCGCACCTTCGACCGCTCGGATCCGGACTGTACGGCGCTGCTCACCCACGTCGGCCGGGCGTTCGTCACCGAGGTGACGATGCGGGTCGGGGCCAACCAGAACCTCCGGTGCGTCAGCCGGGTCGACATCCCCGCGTCGGAACTGTTCGCCGCCCCGGGCACCGGCGGCCGTACCCTGGCCAGTCACGTCGCGGCGGCCGGGCGGGTCGAGGCGATCTGGTTCGCCTTCACCGACAACCCGTGGCTCAAGGTCTGGAGCGTCAGCCCGACCCGGCCGCTGACCTCCCGCCCGGTGGTCACCCCGTACAACTACGTCTTCTCCGACAACGTCCCGGAGCCGGTCTCCGAGCTGGCCGAGCAACTGCTGACCGGGGCGTGGGCGCTGACCCCGACGTTCGGGCAGGTGCAGTACACCACCGCCGCCGCCGGGCTGACCGGCACGCTCGCCACCGACCTGTGGGGGCCGTCGAAGAACCTGCTGCTCTACGTCAAGCCGACCACGCTGCGGGAGACCGCCAACGGGTACGCGGTGCACACCAACCGGGGCTCGATCCAGCGGGTGGTACACGAGTTCGCCCGGTTCTACCAGCGGCAGTTGGCCGGGTACCAGGCCCGGGGGGAGTTCCCGGTCACCGGCCAGGTGGAGATCCGGGTCGCCGGGCTGGACCGGGCCGCCGACGTCGGCGTACCCGGGGCGGAGCCGCCGGCGCTCTCCGCGGCCCGGCCCCGGGCCGACCACCCGGAGTGGGACACCGTGGTCTGGTTCGACGTGCTGACCTTCCCGACCGCGCCCCGGGCGCACGCCTTCTACCGGGAGATGGAGAGCTTCTTCTTCACCAACTACACCGGCTCGTACGCGGGCAGCCGGGTCGAGTGGTCGAAGGGCTGGGGCTACACCGACTCCGCCGCCTGGGCCGACCCGACCATGCTGACCCGGACGGTGCCGGACTCCTACCGGCACGCGCCCGACCCGACCTGGGACCGGGCGGTGGCGGAGCTGAACGGCTACGACCCGCACCGGGTGTTCAGCAACGCCTTCCTCGAAGTGCTGCTGCCCGGCACGCCCTGATCCGCTCACCCGCTGATCCGACGGCCGGCCGGGCACCCGGCCGACCGTCCCCATCCGGGCCTGCTGCCCCGGTTCGCCTGCGCCCTGAGCGAACACGGCTGGCCCGGCACCAGTGTGTGATGCGGAAATGGAGCCGGAACCGTGCAGCCGACCGGGGGAGGAACCGATGCGTGGTGGCGCGGCGTACGACGAGATCGCCGACTGGTACGAGACGGAGTTCCTGTCCCGGCGCACCGTTGCCGACGACGATCTGGAGATCGGCCGGACCCTGCGTCTGTTGCTGGGCCCCGGCGAGGGACCCTGCCTGGAGCTCGGCTGCGGCACCGGCGTGTACGCCGACGCGGTCCGCGCCCTCGGCCGGACGCCGCTCGGGGTCGACCTCTCGGCCGGCATGCTCCGGTACGCCCGCGGCCGCCTGCCGATCGTGCGGGGCGACGCCACCCGGCTGCCGGTCCGGGACGGTGCGCTGCCGGCGGTCGTCGCGGTGATGGTGCACACCGACATGCCCGGATATCCGGCGGTGCTCCGGGAGGCGGCCCGGGTGCTGGCCCCCGGCGGGACCTTCGTGCACGTCGGCGTCCACCCGTGTTTCTGCGGCGGTTTCGCCGACCGCGCCGACCGGGACGCGGTGCTGATCCGCCCCGGTTACCGGGACAGCAGCTGGACGAAGGAGTCCTGGACCGACCAGGGGATCCGGGACAAGGTCGGCGCGACGCACCGTCCGCTGGCCGAACTGCTGCACATGTTCCTGGACGCCGGGCTGGCCTTCGAACGGTTCGCCGAGGGCGGCGCACCCACCCCGATCGTCTTCGCCGTCCGGGCCCGCCGGTCAGGCTGAACCGGTCGCCGGCCCGGGCCGGCCGGCGCCGCCGAGCTGGCGCAGCGCGGCGTCGTGCAGTGCCGGGGTCCGGGCGAAGAGCGACGGTCCGGCGGCCGGCCGGGACCGCCCGTCGAATCCGCTGTACCGGCCACCGGCCTCGGTCACGATCAGGGAGGTGGCGGCGAAGTCCCAGACCTGCCCCCGGGTCTGCACCGCGAGGTCCAGCTCGCCCCGGGCCACCAGCAGCGCGGCGTGGGTACGCCACGAGGCCGGCGTGGTGACCGCCCGGAGCGGGGCGATCATCTCGCGTTCGGCCGGGTAGACCTGCTCGTCCGGCGGTACCACCCCGAGCCGGCTGCCGGGCAGCGGGTCGGCCGCGCCGGATCCGCCGGAGCGGAGGAGCCGTTCTCCGGTCACCTCGGTCCCGGAGATCTCCGCCTGGTAGGCACCGGCGCCACGCCGGGCCCACCAGATCGTCCGCTGTGCCGGCAGCGCGGCCACCCCGACGACGATCTCGCCGGCCTCCTCCAGCGCGACGAGCACCTGCCAGCGGTCGTCCCCGGCGACGAACTGGGCCGTACCGTCGATCGGGTCGACGATCCAGCGCCGGGCGGCCCGCCCGGTCTGCCCGACCTCCTCGCCCAGGATCGCGTCGTCGGGCCGCGCCCCGGCCAGTACCTCCCGGATGGTGGCCTCGACGGCCCGGTCGGCCTCGGTCACCACGCTGCCGTCCGCCTTGCGCTCCCGGTCGAGCCGGCCGAGGTCGGCGACGTACCGGAGGGCGACGGCGGCACCGGTCAGCGCGGCCCGCCGGGCCAGGAGAAGATCGTCTTCCATGGACCCATCCTCGCCCGTGCCGCTGTCCGGTACGCGGCCGGGTGGCGAGGACAGCCGGAAGGGGGCCTTCCGGGCCGGTGAACGATCAGCCGTTGACCGGGGTCATCCGCAGGGCCAGGGCCGGGCACATCCGTACCGCCTTGCGGGCGCCCCCCTCCAACCAGGTCGGCACCGGGGTGGACGGGAACGACGGGAAGCCGTTGGAGTCCAGCCGGACGAACTCCGGCACCACGCTGGCGCAGAGCCCGTGCCCGTCACAGCGGGACCAGTCCACCACCAGCTTCGAGGTCGGGGCGTCGGCCGCGTTGGGCAGCCCGAGGATGCCCTTCACCTTCTTGCCGCAGGTGCCCCGGGCGGCGTGCGCCTCCAGGTCCTCGGTGAAGATCTCCAGTGCCGAGGTGGCGAACCGCGCCGTGCCGTCGGGGTGGCTGCACGCGCCGCGGCCCTTCACCGCACCGGCCGCCGCCCGGACCACCTCGGCGGCGGCGCTGCCGCCGACGATCAGGTCCAGCGACCGGGCCAGGTCCGGCAGGCCGAGCCGGCACGGCCCGCACTGCCCGGCGGACTCACCGGCCAGGTAGGTGACGACCTGGGCGGCCTCGCCGAGCGGGCACACCTCGGCGCTCAGCGGCATGATGATGCCGGCGCCGAGCGCGCCGCCGACCTTGGCGAAACCGGCCCGGGACACCTCGGCGGTGGCGGCACCCTCCGCGCTGATCCACTTGCCGTGGTAACCGCCGGTGAGCACGCCCGGTCCCTCCGGCGTCTCGCAGAGTTCCAGCACGTCCCGCAGTGGAATGCCGGTCGGGCACTCCACCACCGCCGGCCGTCCCGCGGCGCCGGTCACGGTGAGCAGCACCGTGCCGGGCTCGTCGGCGGTGCCGACCGTGCCGTACTCGTACGGGCCGAGCCGGGCCGCCAGGGCGAGCTGGGCGTAGGTCTCGGCGTTGGAGAGCAGCGTCGGCAGGCCGCCCACCCCGGTGTCGCTGGCCCGCACCTTGCGCCCCGGCGGGATGTGCGCCTCGCCGTTGATCCCGCGCACCAGGGCGCCGCCCTCGCCGGAGATGAACCGGTGCGGCACGGTGACGATGCCGGTGCGTACCGGCATCCGGCGCTCGGCCAGCGCGGCGGTCAACGACGCCTCGCCGATGCCGTCGTCGGCGACGCCGATGACGATCTCGTCGGCGTCCAGGGCGTAGGCGGCGATCGCGGCTCCGTCCAGGATCAGGTGCGGTGCGCGGGTGAGCAGCGCCTTGTCCTTCCAGGCGCCGGGCTCGCCCTCGGTCGCGTTCACCACCACGACGGTCGGCAGGTCCTGGCGATCCGCCGACTCCAGCACCGCCCGGAACTTGCGGGCGAACGGGAAGCCGGCGCCACCCTTGCCCTTCAGCTCGATTCCCTCGACCAGCCGGAGCAGGCCCTTTGGGGAGAGCGGGTTGACGGCACCGTGCACCATCTCGTGCGCGGCCAGATCGAGCCGGCCGAACTCGTCGAACCCGGCGGTGAGCCGGGGTTCGCCGAAGCAGGCGACCGGGGGTACGGCGGTCAGACTCACCGCGCTTCACCTTTCAGACTGGTCCAGTACGCGCCCTCCTCGGCCGCCTCGTCCGAGTCGTCCCCGCGCCGGGAGGACCGGCTGGGCGGCTCGTCGGACCTGCGGGACCGGCGGGTGGCGAGGTCGATCAGGGCAGGCTTGTCGTCGTCGTCATCGTCGTCGTCCGCCCGGGCGACGAGGTTGGGCTCGTACCGGGCGGCCCGGCCCCACTCCGCGGTGCTCTCCTCGGCGTCGTCGCCGCCGCGCGCCCGGCTGTGCCGTCCGGAACGGTCGGCCGGTTCCTCGTCGGCGGCCCGCCGTCGCCGGCCCGCCCGGGTGGCACTGGTCGACGTCGGCTCGTCCTCGGGCTCCCGCCACGACCGCCGCCCCGACCCGTCGGTGTCCCGGCGCGACCGCCGGCTCTCGCCGGGCTCGTCGCGGCCGGTGCCGGCCGGCGTGTCGTCCCAGGCGCGCGGCCGGCGGTACATCGCGTCGTCCTCGCCGCCCCGTGGACGCTCCCACGGGTCTCCTGGCCCGTCGGCGGCCCAGCGCCGTGGGCTGTCCCAGGGCACCTCGGCGTCGGTGAGGTCGCCGTCGGAGTCCGCGCCGGCCGACATGCTGCCGGGCGGCGGCACCTCGGGCACCGCGAACCGGTCGGACCGGCCCCGGGGCGCGTGGGTGCTGTCCAGCTCTCCGGCCAGGGCCCAGGCGTCGATCGCCGCCTCCGAACCGCCGCGCAGGTCGGAGAGGCTCTCCCGGCGACGCCGGCCGCCGCCCTGGGTGTCGTCCATCCGGCCGCCGTAGGTGTCCCGGTCGTCGCGGGCGGACCTGCTCCCCGGCTCGCCGCGCCGCCCGCTCAGGGTGTCCGGGTCGTCCCAGCGGTTGCTCCGGCCGCCGCGCCGGCCGGCGAAGGTGTCGTCCTCCCACCGGCTGCGCCGGCTCCGGCCGCTGTCCCGGCCCGGGGAGTTGGCCCGGCTGGCCCGGATCTCGTCGGCGGTCCGGCGCTTGGCCGGCGCCATCGAACTGGTCCGGCCGATCGGACCCGGCTTACCCGGCTTGCCCGGCCGTCCCGGCTTGCCGGGCCGGCCGACCGGCGACAGCGCGCCGGTGGTCTGGCCCTGCTCGGCACGCTTGCGCCCGAGCGTGACCGAGAGTCGGACACCCAGCAGCGCCAGTACGAGAGCCACGCAGAGCAGATAACTGAGGGTGACCCAGGTGGCCGCGGCCCGACCGGCCTGGAGCCCGTGCACCAGCGCGATCGGCCAGGCGGCGTACGAGATGCTGTGCAGCGTCCGCCACAGCCACGGCTTGCCGACTCCGGCGAACCGGGCCCGGACCAGACCGGTCCAGAGCACCGCCACCATCATCGCCCCGGCTATGGTGCCCAGCCCGACGTAGACGTTGGCGCCGTTGACGAACGGCAGCAGCGCCTTGTCCGGGCTGATGTGCCCGGCCGCGATCTTCGTCAGCACGTGCAGCACCAGGCAGAAGACCGCGATGATGCCGAGTGACCGGTGGGCCGACTGGAGCAGTACCCGGTGCCGGATCAGCAGGACGATCCGGTCGGTCGCCACCAGACCGACCATCACGGTCAGGCTCAGCGACACCAGGGTGGCCGGCCCGGCGAAGAACGTCATGTAGACGAACATGTAGGCGTTGATCAGCCCACCGATCGGGCTCAGCATCGCCGCCGCCCACGCCGCCGCCAGTGCCGAGACGACGAGCACCGCTACCGCACCCTGCGGCTTGGGTGTGCTTCCCCGGCTGGTGAAGCTCATGGGGACGCTGGCACGCTGCATCTGTCTCGTCCGGGCCATCTGCTCCTCGATCTTCCGCCTCGGCGCCCACCACCGCGCCCCGCCTGCCCGCTCGTCGCGCGACGAGCACGGCCGCCCATTGTGCCCCGTCCTGATCGCGCCACTTTGGGCGGAGTCGTACCGCCGCGCGTCGCTCGACGGCGGTCCGACCCACATCAGGTACGGGAAAACGGGCCGGGGGGATGAGTCCCGTGCCGATTATGTTTCACGATCGGTGGAGTTGGCTGCCCCCCGGGGGTGGGCAATCCGGGGTCAACCGGTGAAGAGTTTCGCCGCGGTGATGACGGTCTGTACGACGCCGTACCCGAGGAGTGCGGCGACCAGCAGCCACGAGATCCAGAGTCGGCCGGACTGGTTGTTCGGTTGCCCGGTCATCGGGTGGTGCTCCTCTCGGTCCCGGTCGCCTCGGCGGCCGTGGCGGCGTCGGGGGTGTCGGACCGCTCACCCGCTGTGGTGTCCGGAACCGGCGTCACCGCCGTCCGGGCCGGCTCGTGGAAGCGGTCCGGTACCGGCCGGATCAGCAGGTTCGCCACGAACCCGATGGCCAGTACACCGACCATGGTGAACAGTGCCGGCCGGTAGGCGGAGGCGGTGAGGGTACCCGGCTTGCCCTGTGCGTCCAGGAAGCCGTTGATGATCAGGGGACCGGCGATCCCCGCCGCCGACCAGGCGGTCAGCAACCGGCCGTGGATGGCGCCGACCTGGTAGGTGCCGAACAGGTCCCGCAGGTACGCCGGCACGGTGGCGAAGCCGCCGCCGTAGAAGGAGAGGATGACGCAGGCCAGCAGGACGAAGAGCGCGGTCGCGGTGGAGCCGACCAGGGCGAGCAGGGCGTACAGCACCATGCCGACGCCCAGGTAGACCAGGTAGATCGGCTTGCGCCCGATCACGTCCGAGGTGGACGACCAGACGAACCGGCCGGCCATGTTGAACAGTGACAGCAGCCCGACGAAGCCGCCGGCCGCCGCGATGGTGACGCTGGAGGTGCCGCCGTCCCGGAAGAAGTCCTGGATCATCGGGCTGGCCTGTTCCAGGATCCCGATCCCGGCGGTGACGTTGCAGAACAGCACGACCCAGAGCAGCCAGAACGACCGGGTCCGGATCGCGTTCGACGCCGAGACGTTCGCCGTGGTCACCAGGGGCTTGACGGCCACCGTACCCGGATCGAAGCCGGCGGGGCGCCAGCCCGGCGCCGGCACCCGGACGTTGACCACTCCGAACATCATGATCGCGAAGTAGCCGACGCCCAGCGTGACGAAGAGCCCGACCAGGGCGCCGCCGGAGGCGACCGAGGCGGAGTTGGCCGGGTCGTAGCCGGAGTCGTAGAGCGAGAGCAGTTGCCGGGAGAGCGGGCTGGCCAGCATCGCGCCGCCGCCGAAGCCCATGATCGCTAGACCGGTGGCCAGCCCGGGGCGGTCCGGGAACCACTTGATCAGTGTCGAGACCGGCGAGATGTAGCCGATGCCGAGGCCGATGCCGCCGAGGAAGCCGTAGCCGAGGTAGACCAGCCAGAGCTGCCCGGTCGCGATGCCGAGCGCGCCGACCAGGAACCCGGCGCTCCAGAAGCAGGCGGAGACGAACATCGCCTTGCGCGGCCCGTTCGACTCCACCCAGGTCCCGCCGAGCGCCGCCGAGAGGCCGAGCATCACGATGGCGATGCTGAAGATCACCCCGATCGCGGTCTGGCTCGCGTCGAAGTGCGCGATCAGGGAGTTCTTGTAGACACTCGTCGCGTACGCCTGACCGATGCACAGGTGCACGGAGAGTGCCGCCGGTGGTATCAGCCAGCGACTGTATCCCGGTGGGGCGACGGTGTGCTGGTGGTCGAGTGCGGACATCAGCGACACGGCGTACCTCGCTTGCGGGCAGGGCGGGCGTGGCGCGGTACTCCGGATGGGTCGTCCCGGGTCGACGCCGGCCACGGTGGCTTTGCTCTTCGCCCGGAACCTAGCCCCCGGTGCGCGCCGCCTTGATCATCGATGCCTCACCGATCGGCGGGCGGTCGATCGGCTGAGACGAACGGTAGTTCGTATACCGTACGCGGTCGTCAGCCCGCCCGGACGGTGGCGGTGAGCGCGGCGGCGATCCGGGGCAGCGCGCTGCCGATCGGCTCCCGGATCACCTCGTCGGCCAGGTCGTCGTAGGGGGTCGGGTCCCGGTTGACGATCACCAGCCGGGCACCGGCCCCCACCGCGAGCCGGCACAGCGAGGCGGCCGGCTCGACCAACAGCGAACTGCCGACCGCGAGCATCAGCTGACTCGCCGCCGCGATCCGCTTGGCCTGGTCGAGCGTGTCCGGATCGAGGTACTGGCCGAACAGCACGACCGCGAGTCGGAGGATGCCCCCGCAGTCCCGGCACGGCGGATCGGCCTCGCCGGCCGCCACCCGGTCCAGGGTCGCCCGCGCGCCGGACCGTGCCCGGCAGCCGGTGCAGACCACCGAGCGCATGCTGCCGTGCAGCTCCAGCACCTTGCGGGCGGCGATCCCGGTCATCTGGTGCAGGCCGTCGACGTTCTGGGTCAGGATCCGCACCGCGAGGCCGGCCCGGTCCAGCTCGGCCAGCGCGTGGTGCGCGGCGTTCGGCTCGGCCCGCCAGGCGGCGTGGCCCAGATAGGTCCGCCAGAACCGGGCCCGCACCTGCGGGTCGGCCATGAAGCGGTCGTGGGTGAACGCGTCCGCGAGCTTCGGGTCCCGGGTCCAGACCCCGTCCGGGCCCCGGTAGTCGGGCACCCCCGAGTCGGTGGAGATGCCGGCCCCGGTCAGCACCGCCACCCGGCGTACGTCCCGGGCCCACCCGGGGATCTCCACGTCCTCCATGGCGGCCAATCGTAGGTAGCGGCGCCGGCCGGAGCGACAGGTTATCGGCGGGCAGACCCGGCGACCGTCGCGGGCCCTTCCGGCCGCGAAGCCACCCCGGAACCGGGGACCCTCAGGCGATCATGCCCGTCCCGAGGACCTCGACGTCGTCGTAGGCGTACTCCAACCGGTCGGTCACGCTCGCCACGCCCGGCACCGCGTACCCGAGCCGTACCGTGATCTGCGCGGTGCTGCGCCGGTCCACGGGCCGCGCAGCGAGACCACGCCGTCCCGGACGGCGACCCGGATCACGCCCTCCTCGATGGACAGCATCCGGCGCAGTACGTCGTCGACGCGCTCTTCGCCCAGGCCGGGGTGATCCGACACCTGGGGATTCGGCCGGATCTGGGCGAGCCTGCCGATCGTGCGGCGGCAGCCCTGACGCCACGACGCCCCTCCGGCGGGTACCACCGGCGGGTGGTGCCCGCCGCGCCGCCGCGCGGGTACGGCACTACGGTCGGATCTGTAGTGATACGTGCCGGTCCTCCCGGACCGCTCACATTATTGGGGAGCCTCATGACCGTGCAGATCGACCTGACCGGCAGGACCGCGCTGGTGACCGGATCGACCCAGGGCATCGGTGCCGCCATCGCCACCGGGCTGGCCAGAGCCGGCGCGCGGGTGGCGGTCAACGGTCGTACTCCCGACAGCGTCGCGCGGGCCGCGACCGCGCTGCGGGCCGAGGTGTCGGACGCCGAGGTGGTCGAGGTCCCGGCCGACGTGGCCACCGACGACGGCACGGCGCGGACCCTCGAACTGCTGCCCGCCGTCGACATCCTGGTCAACAACCTGGGCATCTTCGGGGCCCGCCCGGCGCTGGAGATCGACGACCAGGAGTGGCGGCGCTACTTCGAGGTCAACGTGCTGGCCGCGGTACGGCTGACCCGGAGCTACCTGCCCGGGATGATCGAACGCGGCTGGGGACGGGTGCAGTACATCGCCAGCGACTCGGCGGTGGCCATCCCGGCCGAGATGATCCACTACGGGGTCTCCAAGACGGCGCTGCTCGGCGTCTCCCGGGGGTTCGCCAAGGCCGCCGCCGGGACCGGCGTGACGGTCAACTCGGTGATCGCCGGCCCGACCCACACCGGCGGGGTGGAGGACTTCGTCTACCAGCTCGTCGACCGGAACCTGTCGTGGGCCGAGGCGCAGCGCGAGTTCATGCGGCTGCACCGGCCGCAGTCCCTGCTCCAGCGGCTGATCGAGCCCGCCGAGATCGCCAACATGGTCAGCTACCTGGCTTCGCCGCTCGCCTCGGCCACCACCGGCGCGGCCGTCCGGGTCGACGGCGGCTACGTCGACGCGATCGTCCCGTAGTACGCCGGCGCGCACGGCTGCCGCAGACGGTTCGGTGCGTGCCGACCAGTACCGCCGACAAGACTTGTGGTCTTGACAAGAGAAGTTGTCGGTGTGAGAGTTGCTGGCGGAAGCGAGAACGCGACGACAACGACGGTCCGCCGCACGGCCGGGGGACCCGATCGAGAGGACCGACAATGCGGAAGCTGGTCGTGAGCACGTTCCTGACCCTCGACGGAGTCATGCAGGCCCCGGGCGGCCCCGGCGAAGACGACGACAACGGCTTCACACACGGCGGCTGGATGGTCAACTATTGGGACGACCAGGTGGCCGAGGCGATGGACGACCTGATGGGCAAGCCGTTCGACCTGGTACTCGGGCGCAGGACCTACGACATCTTCGCCTCGTACTGGCCGCACGCCTCCGAGGAGGACGGCGCCGCGCCGCTCAACCGCGCCACCAAGTACGTCGCCTCCCGGGGGCGCCCCACGCTGAGCTGGGACAGGTCCGTGCTGATCGAGGGCGACGTGGCCGAGGGCGTCACCGCACTCAAGCAGCAGGACGGGCCCGAGTTGCAGGTGCACGGCAGCGGCGACCTGATCCAGACGCTGCTGCGGCACAACCTGGTCGACGAGTTCCGGCTGCTGGTCTTCCCGGTCGTCCTCGGCTCGGGCAAGCGGCTCTTCGCCGACGGTACCGTCCCGGCCGGCTTGAAGCTGGTGCGGAGCACGGTCTCCGCAAACGGGGCGGTGATCGGCAGGTACGAGCCGGCCGGCGAGGTCGTCATCGGCTCGTTCGGGCAGGGCTAGACAGGGAAAGGATGGCTCTCGGCCCCACACCCCGGCCGGACGGGGCCGATCCGGGGGCGGGTCTCGGTGCCGATGGTGTGTCAGCCAGGATGGCCATCGGCATCGAGACCCGGCGCCGTCACGAAGGGAGGTCGCGATGACCGAACTGCTCGTCGTCGCCCACTGGACGATCTCTGCCGGTGCGGAGGAGAAGGTCCGCGCACTGCTGCCCAGGTTCATCGAGGCGAGTCGCGCCGAGCCGGGATGTATCTCCTTCGTGGGTTACCAGCAGTTGGACCACGACCGCACCATCGTGCTGCTCGAACGGTACGCGTCCCGCGAGGCGTTCGAGGCGCACCGCGACACGCCGCACTTCAAGGGGCTCGCCCTCGAACAGATCGTGCCGTGCCTGGAGCGCCGCGTCGTCGAGACGTACGACGTACCCGGATAGCACCCCGACCGTGGCCCGGGCCCGGCTGCCCGGAGCTGTCCGCCCACCCTGTCAGACAGGGGCTCGACGGACCGGCGGGCGAGGAGGCAGGGGTGCGGATCGAGGTGGCCGAGCCTGCCAGGATGTAAGCGGAACTGTTCCAAACGCCCGCAAAGCCCTGACCAAGCTCGACAGCGTCGTCTCCCGGATCCACCATGGACTGGTGTCAGGGGAACGGGCTGAAGTCCCGAGATCGGTACAGTGTCAGTTCCAGAACTGATGGTTAGGCCAGCTTCCGATCGAGCCGAGCGAATGTGACGTTGGGTAACGCGAGTCGACCGAGCTGGACACGGCGGGGTACACGCTGCCCCGGCCGAAGAGGACGTGCCATACAGCCCGGGCCGGAAGGCAGAGGGGGCATTCGGTGAACGACATCACGCGCCTTGCCAGCACGGTGTTGCAGCCTGGTTTCGACGGGATCAGCCTGCCGGACTGGCTGCGCCGCGCGCTCGGTGCCGGGCTCGGCGGAGTTCTGCTGTGGGACCGCAACGTCGCCACGCCCGCCCAGGTGACCGGGTTGACCGCAGCGGTACACGCGGAGAACCCGCACGCGCTGGTCGCCGTCGATGAGGAAGGCGGCGACGTGACCCGTCTGGAGTCCACGACGGGCAGTTCGTGGCCGAGCCATGCGGCGCTCGGAGTGGTGGATGACGTCGGGCTGACCCGGGCGGTGGCCGGCGGAATCGGCCGCGACCTGTCCGCCGGCGGTATCGACCTGAACTACGCCCCGGTCGCCGACGTTAACAGTAACCCTGACAACCCGGTTATCGGCGTCCGGTCGTTTGGCGCAGACCCGCATCTGGTGGCGGCGCACACCGCCGCCTTCGTCGCCGGGATGCAAGCGTGGGGCGTGGCCGCCTGCGCCAAGCACTTCCCCGGGCACGGCGACACCAGCGTCGACTCCCATCGGGGCCTACCGGTGGTCGACGCCGATACCGACGCACTCGCCGCCGGCGCCCTGGTGCCGTTCCGCGCCGCGATCGCGGCAGGCGTACGTGCCGTGATGTCCGCCCACATCGTGCTGCCTGCGTTGGACAGCGTGCCGGCGACGTTGAGCCGGCGGGTTCTTACGGGACTACTGCGTGAGGAGTTGGGATTCGACGGGCTGGTGGTCACCGATGCTGTTGAGATGGCCGCGATCAAGAAAACGTACGGGCTGGCGGAGGGAGCGGTACGAGCACTGGCCGCCGGCGCGGACGTGGTGTGCATCGGCGGATGGCGTGACGCGCAGACCACCCTGACCCGGCTAACCGAGGCGATCGAGGCCGCGGTCCGTAACGGACGGCTTACCGAGGATCGGCTCGCCGAGGCCGCCAGGCGGGTTCGCCAGGTCGCGGAGTGGACGGCGCGCGGACGTACGAGCGGTCCCTCGGCCGGACGTGATGATCGCGCCGCCGGGCTCGCCGCCGCCCGCCGGGCACTACGTGTCACCGGCGTCCCGACGCCGCTGCCGGCCGCGCCCCATGTCATCGAGCTGTCCCCGCGAATGAACGCACAGGTCGGACGCCACACCGGGTGGAGAATGACGGCAGCCCTGACCGGACTCCTGCCGGGCACGGTCGGGCGGCGGTGGGACGGACCTCCCTCCAACCTCGCCGCGACCGTAGCCGAGGCGGCCGGCCGGCCACTGGTCATCGCGGTCCGCGACGCCCACCGGCACGGCTGGATCGCGGCGGCGGTGCACGACCTGCTGCGCACCCGCCCCGACGCCATGGTGGTGGAGATGGGTCTGCCACACAGCGACGTGCCGGACTGCCGTACCCATATCGCCACCTACGGCGCCGCAGCAGTGTCCAGCCTGGCGGCAGCCGAGGTCCTCGCCGGTCGCCGAGGCGACACGGTCCAGCCGGTGGACACCGGCTCAATCTGACCGCTGTAGTGGTCCGCCGCTTGCTCACGCCGGTGCAGGCCCGGGCCGACGACCCGATCGAGGTCGCCCGGGACCTGCTGGCACAGCACGCCTCCGACTCCGGGGTACCCGGTGTGCGGGCGGGCTATCCGGGTAGGTGTGCCCGGACAGCGGTACCGGCAGAGCGGAGCGACCGATGAACGTGTCCCATCTTCCGCTGCGCCTCGCGATCGGCGCGTTCGTGCTGAACTCGGGCGTTTCCAAGTGGAACCTCCAGGGCGAGGAGGCGGCGGGCATGCACGGGATGGCGGTTGGGGCGATCCCGCCGATCAAGCGGGTCCCGCCGGAGCAGTTCGCCCGGCTCATGGCCGGCACCGAGGTGGCCCTCGGCGCCGCCCTGCTGCTCCCGGTCGTCCCGTCCGCGCTGGTCGGGCTGGGCCTGCTCGGCTTCGGCGGCAGCCTGATGCGGCTGTACTGGGCGACGCCCGGCATGCACGAGCCCGGCAGCCCCCGCCCGACCCAGCAGGGCGTGCCGATCGCCAAGGACAGTTGGCTGATCGGGGCCGGCCTCACCCTGCTCCTCGACGACCTGCTCGACCGGGCGGCCGGCAAGCGTCGGGGTCTCGGGCGGCAGATCGCACGCCGGTGCGGCAAGCGTCGCGGCTGACCGCGCGGCGACCCGGCCGGCGGCTGTTTCGGCCGGCCCACTGCGGGTACGCCCGGAAGCAGACGAGCGGCACCACCGGCGTCATCGGCCGGTGGCGGCCGGAGAGATCCCGAACCGGGAGGAGGGCGACGCCATGGCCGGGATCCTGATGCGCAGCCGCGCCTTCAACGACCACGACCGGCTGCCGGACCGGTTCTCCCGGGACGGCGGCAACATCTCGCCGCCACTGGAGTGGTCGGAGGTGCCGGAGGAGGCGACCGAGCTGATCCTGCTGGTCGAGGACCGGGACGCCGGGCGGACGCCGTTCCTGCACTGGCTGGTGACCGGGATCGAGGCGACCTCCGGCGGTGTCGACGAGGGCCAGACCCCGCCGGGCGGCCGGGTCTGGGCCAACGGCTTCGGCACGACCGGCTGGGGTGGCCCGCACCCGCCGATGAACGACGACCCGCACCGGTACTTCTTCCGGCTCTACGCCGTGAACCGGCCGCTGGAACTGCCCGGCGCGCCGCAGGCGCCGGACGTGCACGACGCGGTGCGGCAACTGGAACTGGCCAGCGGCAACATGGTCGGCACCTTCGCCCGCTGACCCTCGGCCCGCTGGCGGGAAAATCGGCGGCGCGGGACGGCCGACCGGGGTTAGATGCTCGACATGCCACTGCCCCCCGGCTGGTCCGTGCGCCGGCCCGGCCTCGACGACGTGCCGGCGATCCTCGCCGTCGTGCACGCCAGCGACATCGCGGCGCTCGGACACCCCGACTTCAGCGCCGACGACGTACGCGAGGTGTTGACCGCACCCGACCTCGACCTGGCCCGGGACACCTGGCTCGCGCTCGACCCGGACGGCGAGGTGCGCGGCTGGTCCTACCTGGAGGACTCCAACCGGGGGCCCCGGGAGACGGTCGAGGTCTACGTGCACCCGGAGCTGGGGCTGCCGGCCCAGGTGCCGCTGCTGAGAATGCAGCTCGCCCGCTCCGCGGAGCGGGCCGCCGAGTTTGGCCTCGCCGCGATGACCGTACGGGCGCTCGCGCTGCCCACCGAGGAACGCTGGATCGGCGTACTCCGCGACGCCGGCTTCGAGTTCGTCAAGCGGTACGCCCGGATGCGTCGGCCGCTGGCCGGGGTGGCCGCCGAGCCGCCGCCCCCGCCGCCGGGGGTGCTGGTCCGGCCGGTCCGGTCGACGGACGACGCCGAGCTGCGCACCTTCCACCGGATCCTGGACTCGGCCTTCCGGGACACCCCGGACTACCAGCCGGCCAGCTATGAACAGTGGCGGGCCCAGGTGGCCGCGCTGCCCAGCGTCGCCTGGGACGAGTGGTTCGTCGCCGAGGTGGCCGGCGAGCCGGTCGGCATCCTCCAGTCCGCCGACCAGACCCTCGACCAGAACGAGGGCTGGGTGAAGCAGCTGGCGGTGCTGCGGGAACACCGGCGGCGGGGCGTCGGCGCGGCGCTTCTGGCCCGGGCCTTCGCCTGTTACGCCGGCAAGGGCCGGGAGTACGCCGGGCTCGGCGTCGACCTGAGCAACCCGATCGGTCCGGTCCGGCTCTACCAGTCGGTGGGGATGAGCCCGCTCTACGAGGCGGTCGTCTTCGAACGGACGGTCGCCGCCGCCGGCACCGGGTAGGAACGTCGGTGGCTCAGGCGTCGACGAGGTCGTCGTCGACCACCTCGGCCCGGTCCAGCGAGGCCAGGACCCGGTAGTCGTACCAGTCGACCCCGATGGCGTCGGCGGTCGCGTAGCAGCCGATCACCCGCCCGGTGAAGCCGCCGGCGACCTCGGTGGAGAGGTATCGCCCGTCGAGTTCGGCGAGGACAACGAACTCGCCGCCCGGCGCCTCGTAGCCGAGCCGCACCACGTCCGGCTCCTGCCGGGGGTGGTCCATGCCCGGCCCCGAGGCCCAGGTCTCGACGCGCAGCACCACCGGGCCGGTGACCGGGCGGCTGCCGATCCGCTGGCACAGCGGTCCGATCCGGGCCCGTACCCAGACCTCGCCGCCGCCCAGCTCGACCGCGTAGTGGTGCGCCTCGTCGAGGCGTACCGCCAGGCCGCCCCGGCCGATGCCGGGGTCGACCAGGGCGCGCACCCGGACGTCGTGCTGCTCCTGCCGGCGGCCGACGAAGGTCACCGTCGGCTCGTCGAGCGAGCCGCCCCGGGCCCGCAGGGTCAGCCAGCCGGGGCGCTCGATCAGCGAGACGTCCTCCGGCGGACGGCACCGGACCGAGATCCACCGCGGATGCAGCTCGGTGGTGTCGAAGTCGTCCCGCGCCGGTGCGGCACCCACCGGCGCGGGGGACGGGGCGGTGGTACGCGGCACCGTGCCGATCGGCCCGACCACCGGCCAGCCGTCGGACCAGGTGACCGGGGCGAGGAAGGTCTCCCGGCCGAGTACGTGCCAGCCGGGCGTGCCGCCCCGGGCGCGTACCCCGAGGAAGACCAGCCACCACGAGCCGTCCGCGGCCCGCACCAGGTCGCCGTGCCCGGTGTTCTGGACCGGGTGGTCGGTGCTGCGGTGGCTGAGGATCGGGTTGGCCGGGCACGGCTCGAACGGACCGTCCGGGGCCGGGCCCCGGGCCACCGAGATGCCGTGCCCGCGTTCGGTGCCACCCTCGGCGATCAGCAGATACCAGATGCCGTCGACCTGGTAGAGGTGCGGTGCCTCCGGGGCTTGCGCACCGGGGGTGCCGGACCAGATCCGCTGCGGCCGGCTCAACACCGTCCCCCGGAGCGGGTCGATCCGCAGTTGGTCGATGCCGGCGATGGTGCACCAGCAGGTGCCGTCGTCGTCCCAGGCCAGGTCGGGGTCGATGCCGAGCACGTCGGGCAGGTGCACCGGCTCCGACCAGCGACCGGCGGGATCCTCGGCAGTGACCAGCAGGGTGCCGCCGTGCGGGACGTTCGAGGTGATCAGCCAGAACCGGCCGTCGTGGTGCCGCAGGGTGGGCGCATAGACCCCGCCGGAGGAGGGGGTGCCGGGCGGCAGGACGAGCTGGCTGGGCCGGTCGAGGACGTTGCCGAGCTGGGTCCAGTTCACCAGGTCCCGGCTGTGGAAGATCGGAACGCCCGGGAAGTATTCAAAGCTCGAACAGGCCAGGTAGTAGTCGTCGCCGACCCGGCAGACGCTCGGGTCCGGGTGGAAGCCGGGGATGACCGGGTCGCCGGGGATCGCCATCAGGAATCGATCACCGTCTGGGCACCGGCCGTCCGAGCTGGAGGGATCGTGGTCGCGGCGGAACGGGGCATGGACGATCCTCTCCGGCGTAAACTTTCCGGAATTGTTCCGTAACTCGTTCGGAACGTTATGGCCCACCGTGCGGTCAGTCAACCCCGGAACCTGCGGCAAAATACTGGGAGGGCGCGCGACCGACGCCGGTGCACCCGCGAAAGTGTTTCGGTCGTAGGCTGGAGCCTCAACGAAGGAGCTGCCTCGTGACGGTCGACGAAGGACGCAGGATCACGATCACCGCCATCGCCCAGGAGGCGGGCGTGTCGGTGCCGACGGTCTCCCGGGTACTCAACGGCCGCAACGACGTGGCGCCGCAGACCCGGGAACGGGTGGAGGAACTCCTCCGCCGGCACGGCTACCGCCGACGGGCCACCCGACCGAGGGCCGGGGCGAGCCTGATCGACCTCATCTTCAACGACCTGGACAGCCCCTGGGCGGTCGAGATCATCCGAGGGGTGGAGGATGTCGCGCACGCCTCCGGGGTCGGCACGGTGGTCTCGGCGATCCACCGCCGGTCGACGTCGACCCGGCAGTGGTTGCAGAATCTGCGTACCCGGGCCACCGACGGGGTGATCCTGGTCGCCAGCGACCTCGCCCCGCCGGTGCACGCCGAGCTGCGCCGGCTGAACGTGCCGATGGTGCTGGTCGACCCCGCCGGCGTGCCGAACCTCGACATCCCCACCATCGGCGCGACGAACTGGGCCGGCGGGCTGCGCGCCACCGAGCACCTGCTCTCGCTCGGCCACCGCCGGATCGGCTTCATCGCCGGCCCGCCGCGACTGCTGTGCAGCCGGGCCCGGCTCGACGGCTACCGGGCCGCCCTGGACGCCGCCGGCATCCCGTTGCGCGACGAGCTGATCGTGCCCGGCGACTTCTACCACGAGTCCGGCTACTCCGGCGGCGCCGCGCTGCTCGACCTCGACGAGCCGCCGACGGCGATCTTCGCCTCCAGCGACCAGATGGCGTTCGGGGCGTACGAGGCGGTCCGGCGGCGCGGTCTGCGGGTACCCGACGACGTCAGCGTGGTCGGCTTCGACGACCTGCCGGAGGCGCGCTGGGCGTCGCCCCCGCTCACCACCGTGCGCCAGCCGCTGGCCGAGATGGGGCTGCTGGCCGCCCGGACGGTGCTTCGGCTGGCCGGCGGCGAGCCGCTGGACACGCCCCGGGTCGAGCTCTCCACCGACCTGGTGGTCCGGGACAGCTCGGCGCCGTACGCCCGGAAGTGATCTACCCGGACGGTTCCCGGTGCCTGCCGGACGAACTTCCGGGAGATTTCCGGTAGAAGCCGGGGTGGCCTGTCGAGACATTTCGGGGCGGCGGTGCGCGCCGGGCATGCGTCGGCATCGCCTGCCGTTGCCGGGCAGGCACTTTGCCCCGAACCGCGCCACCTGCCGTACCGGCTGACCGCCAGCGGTCCGCTGGGTCGCGAGTCACCCGCGCACGGGAGCGGACCGGTTTGCCGGGTTAGAGGTGATCGGGGGCGGGGTACCACCACCCGCGTAGCGACGCCCGGCCGCGCGGCGGGGCGCTGACCCGAGGGAGCACCCGATGAGACTCGACGACGACGACATCCGGACCACGGGCGGCGGCGGTGGGGAGGGGCCGGCCGACGGCGGGGCCAACCCGCTGGGCCGGGACGGTGGCGCCGACGGTGCCGCCGAAGGCCCGGCCGACGCCGGAGCCACCCGGGGGCAGCACGACGGCGGTGCGGACGGCAGTGCCGAGGGTCCGGCCGACGGCGGCGCGACCCCGGGGCAGCACGACGGTGGGGCCGACGGCAGTGCCGAGGGTCCGGCCGACGCGGGCGCGGTACCCGGGCAGCAGGACGGCGGCGCCGACAGCGCCGCCCGCTAGCACTGGCCACCGGCGATGACCGAGTACGACGGGTCGACCGGCACGGTCGCGCCGGAGTGCCGGCCGGACGCTTCCCCGGCGGAGGCTTCCCGGGCGGACCCTTCCCGGGCGGACCTGCCCGACGCGCCGCCCACCGAGCGGCCGAGCCCCGGCGGGTCGGTCACCGGCGCGCCCACCGCGCCACCTGGACCGGTGGCGCTGGCCGTTGCCGCCCCGGATCCGGCGACCGGGGCGGGCGGCGACGGTCGCCCGGCCCGGTCCACCGGCCCGGTGGGGCGGACCGGCCCGCTGGGCCGATCGGCCCTGGCCCGCTGCGTGGCGGTCGAGCCGGCGAAGTTCGCCGCCGCGTACTGGGGACGGGCCGCACTGCTCTCCCGGGCGGCCGAACTGGGCAACCCGGACGGCTTCCGGGACCTGCTCAGCCCGTCCGACGCCGACGAACTGCTCAGTCGGCGCGGACTGCGTACGCCGTTCCTGCGGGTTGCCAAGAACGGGCAGGTGCTGCCGACCGGGCAGTACACCGGCGGCGGCGGGGCCGGGGCGGAGATCACCGACCAGGTGCTCGACGAGCGGATCCTCGCGCTCTACGCCGACGGCGCCACCCTGGTACTCCAGGGACTGCACCGGACCTGGCCGCCACTGATCGACTTTACCCGCGAGCTGGGCCTGCACCTCGGCCAGCCGCTGCAGGTGAACGCCTATCTGACGCCGCCGGGAAACCAGGGCTTCGCCACCCACTACGACACGCACGACGTCTTCGTGCTCCAGGTCGACGGGCACAAGCACTGGCAGGTCCACGAGCCGGTGCTGCCCGACCCGCTGGAGCGGCAGCCGTGGGGCGGCCGGGCCGACGAGGTCGCCGCGGTCGCCGAGGGCCCGCCCGCGCTGGACGTGGTGCTGGGGCCCGGTGACGCGCTCTACCTGCCCCGGGGATGGCTGCACAGCGCCCGGGCACAGGACGAGAGCAGCCTGCACCTGACCGTCGGCGTCCGGGCCCTCACCCGGTACGCCATCGTCGAGACGCTGCTGGAACTGGCCGCCGAGGATCCGCGCCTGCGCGCCACGCTGCCGTTCCGGATGGACGTGGCCGAGGTCGACCAGGTCGAGCCAGAGCTGACCGAGACCGTCGAGGCGCTACGGGACTGGCTGCTGCGCGCCGACCCGGGCGCGGTCGCCGCCCGGCTGCGCGCCCGGGCCTGGCCAGCTGCCCGACCGGCGCCGATCCGGCCGCTCGCCCAGGCGGCGGCGATCACCGCGCTGGACGCCGACAGCCGGCTCGCCCCCCGGGACGGCCTGCGCTGGCAGTTGACGGCCCAGCCGGCCGGCGACGACGGTGGCCCGGGCCGGGTGGTGCTGTCGCTCTTCGACCGCACGGTGACCTTCCCGGCCCAGTGCGCGCTGGCGGTCCGGGCGTTCCTCTCCGGCGGGGTGCACCGGGTCGGCGACCTCCCCGGGCTGGACGACGACGCCGACCGGATCGTGCTGGCCCGGCGCCTGCTCCGCGAGGCGGTCGCGGTTCCGGCCTGAGCCGAGGGCAGCACTGGGACTCTGTCGCGCGGCACTGGGACTCTGTCGCGCGGCGTCAGCGGGGCAGGGCGCCTGCTCCGCGACGCGGTCGCGGTTCCGGCCTGAGCCGAGGGCAGCACCGCGACTCTGTCGCGGCGGCGTCGGGGGCGCACGCCGCCTGCTCCGCGACGCGGTCGCGGTCCCGGCCCGACGGCCGCTGCCCGGCCCCGACGGCGAGCGGGTCAGCGGAGCAGGCCGAACAGGGCCCCGGTGGTGACCAGCCCGGCGACCACCACGACCAGCGCGGACCGTACGTCCAGGCCGGCGTGCCGCCGGTCGGCGAGTACCCGGGCCGGTGCCAGCCCGACGACCGGGCCGAGCAGCGTCACCAGCAGCCCGAGTACCGGCATCGCCACCGCCAGGTCGCCGCCGTACCGGTCACCGGCGGCCCGGGCGGCCAGCCCGAGGGCGTACGCGGCGGCCGCGCCGAGCACTCCGAAGAGCGCCAGCAGCGGTCGGGTCGCCGGCGGCAGCTCACCCGGTTTCCGGGCCCGGTCCAGCAGCTCCCGGACCCCGTCGAGCAGCGCCTCGACGTCGGCCGGTGCGCCGTTGCGCGGCACCGGTGGCTCGCCGATCCGCCGGTCCGCCGCACCGAGCTGGCCGCGCAGGATGCTCCACAGGTGAACCGACTCGGCCTCGGTACGGTCCACCTCCTGCTGGGCCGCCGCCACCTCCGCCTCGGCCCGGCGCACCGCCTGCTCCGCGTCGCGTACCGCCCGCTCGGCGGCGGCGCACTGGCGCTCGTACCAGCCGTTCGCCTCGGTACGCTCCGCCTCGGCCCGGCCGGTCAGTTCGGCGAGCCGCCGGATCGCCCGGGCGTAGCTGACCTCCCGTTCCAGGTCGCCGCTCATCGGTACGGTCCATAGGGGATGATCACTTGACCGGTCCGGTGCACCGAGCGGTCGAAGAAGAGCCCGCGCCACGGCCGGGGGTACCAGTCCGGCCCCCCGCCGGCCCCGGGGTAGAGCGCCGAGGTCAGCTCCGCACCCTGCACGTCGAGCGCGACCCAGGCGCCGATCTGGTCGGTACGCGACGCCGGCCCGCCGAGGTCCGCTCGCAGCCGGGCCACCCCCCGCCACCAGGCCAGGGTGTGGGTACGCCGCTCCGGCCCGTTGTGCAGCACGTGCCGCAGGTGGTCCAGGCCGGACCGCCGCCCGATGGTGGTGCCGAGCTGGCCGGCGGCCGCGTCGACGGCATAGAGCAGCAGGTAGTGCGGCTCGCCCGGGGTGCCGCCGGAGCCCAGCCCGTCGGCCGTCTCGGCCATCAGCTCGCCGATGTCGTCCTCGGAGTACCAGGCGGCGTCGGTGCCGAGCGCCTCGTAGAGCGCCCGGGCGGCGGTGTCGGCGTCCGGGTCCAGGCAGGCGATGGAGAACCGGGCGGTGCCGGGCCGGTGCTGGCGGCGCAGCGACCGGGCCGCCGCGTCCAGCACCGCGCAGGCCTCGTCCACCCCGGTGCCCAGCACGGCCAGGTTCCGGCCCGGTGCCCGGGGCAGCCGCATCCCGGCCGAGCGCGCCTGCACGTCGATGATCTCGCCGAGCAGCGCCACCGGCCCCCGGGCGCCGCCGCCGGTCCGCTCCGCACCGCCGGGCCGGTCCCCGCCGGTCCGCTCCGCACCGCCGGGCCGGTCCCCGCCGGCCTGGGCCGGTGTGCCGCCGTTCGGCGCGGCGCTCCGCTCCGGCCCGACCCCGTCCGGCCAGATCGCCCCGCCGGCCGCGCGGTCCCGGGGACTGCCCACCGGGGCTGGCTCGCCCGGCGGGCGCAGCGCGACGAAGTCCGGTGCCTCGTCCAGCCGGGGGATCGCGTCGCCGTCGAAGAGCCGGGCCGGGGCCGCATCCGGCGGGCGCATCCGCCACAGCCGGTGCTGGAGGTCGCTCCAGGTACCCCAGTCGCTGGCCGCCGGGATCCGGGCCACCTGGTTGCCCTCGGACATCCCCGACTCGGCGTTGACGATGGCGTGGTGCCGGGGCAGCACCTGCGCGGCGTCGTTGCGCTCGGCCAGGATGCGCAGCGCCTTGGGCAGCGCGATCCGCAGGGTGAACTGGGCGACCAGCGCCGGCCGGCCCCACAGCGCCTCGATACCCCGGACGTCCTGCGAGGCCAGCACCAGGTGGATCCCCTGGGAGCGGCCCCGCCGGGCCAGATCCTCCAGCAGGTCGGCCGCCTCCCGGGCCACCGCGTCCCGGCCGGCCAGCAGCATCTGGAACTCGTCGACCACCGCGACGATCCTCGGCCAGCGACCGGTCGGGTCCACCGCGCGCAGCTCGGCCAGCTTGGTCACCTCGTGCCGCTTGGCCGCGTCCGCCCGGCGGCGCAGCTCCTCGGCGAGGAACCGCAGCAGGGCCAGCCCGAACTCCCGGTCGGTGTTGACGTTGATCCCGACCAGCCGCATGTGCGGCAGCCAGCTTGGGTCGCGGCGACCCTGGGCGAACCGGGCGAACGACACCCCCTCCTTGAAGTCCAGCAGGTAGAACTCCAGCTCTGCGGGGGAGTACCGGGCGGCGAGCGAGCCGATCCAGGCGAAGATCAGGTTGGTCTTGCCGGTACCGGACGGGCCGCCGATCAGCGCGTGCGGCGGGTAGTCGCCGAGGGTCAGCGTTACCGGCCGGCCGTGCGGACCGTCCCCGATCGGCGCGACGAGACCGGCGGCCGAGTCCTCCCGCCACATCTCGTCGGCCGACGGGAGCAGGTCGGTGAAGGGCGTCGGTGGCGGGCCGGCGTTGACCCGGGTCGCCACCTCCCGGCAGGTCTCGGTGACCAGTGCGGCCGGCGGGGCCGGGTCGGGGCGTACCGGTAGCTCGGGGCAGCCGGTCAGCCGGGCGGTGCCGCCGTCGACCACCACCCGGTGCACGTCCGGCTCGTCGGGCAGCTCGATGCCGCGTACCACCAGGTGCACGCCGCAGGCGGCGCCGGTCCGGGCCACCCGGTCGAGCTGGCCCCGCTCGTGCCGGGACAGTTCGTCGCCGCCGAGCAGCACCGCGATCCGCCACGGCTCGGGGCGCCGGCCGGTGGCCGCGGCCAGCTCGCGCAGCGAGGCGTACTCGCCGGCCAGCACGGTCTCGTTGATCCGGCGGATCTGGTCGACGAGGTCGTCGAGGAGCCGGGCCAGCCCGCCCGGCCCGACGAAGGTGAGCAGCCCGGCGGTGGAGAGCGGGGCGAAGCCGGCCAGCCCGCCACCGAGGTGCTCCGGGTCGTAGCCGACCAGCCGGAGCGCGCCCGGATCGGCCCGGCCCAGGGCCCGGAGCAGCAGCGCGGCGACCACCGCGTCGCAGCCGCCCCGATCGGCCCCGGACAGGTGTACGTGGCCGGCGTCGAGCAGCGGCACCAGCGCCGGTACGGGCACGCTGCCGGGCAGCCGTACGGTGCCGATCCGCAGCGGTCCCGGTGCCTCGCCCCGGAGCACCGGGCTGGGCTGCCAGCCCGTCCACTCCGTACTGGCGGCACCGGGTGCCTCCCGGGCGGCGGCCTCGGCAGCCCGGGCGGCGAGCCGGTCGATCTCCGCCCCGTACCGGTCCGAGAGCTCGGCGACCCGGCGGTCCCGTTCCGCACCGACCCGGCCGGGAACCCGGGCGGCCGCCTCCCGGATCCGGCGCAGCCGGTCCTGTGCGGTACCAAGTTCGGTCCGCGCCGCCGTGAGCCGGGCCCGGGACGCGCCCAGCGCGTGCGACAGCATGGTGCGGACCCGGTCGACAAGCTGGGTCCGTAGGTCAGGCATGGGTGTCCCGGGGTGCGCGAGCGGTGACGGGGCGCTGGTCGAGGCCGAGGCGGCGCATCAGCAGTCCGGTGAGGACCCCGGCGGCGACCGCCGGGTCGGCCGGATGCGGCTGCTCGACCGGTTCCTTCGGTGGCGGCATCCGGCAGACCCGACTGAGCAGCGTGTCGAGCACTCCCGGCGGCAGGTTGGGCACCAGGTCCCGCACCTGTCCGGTGACCTCCCGGCGCAGTCTCGGCAGGTCCGCTGCCCGGGGCGGATGGCCGAGCAGTTCGGCGGCCAGGTCCCGGAGCATCGGCGGGGCGACCGACGCGAGTCCCAGCCCGACGTTCGCCTCGACCGCGCGCAGTTCGGTGTGCAGCCGGGTCCGGTCGCCGGAGCGGACGCCGCTGGTCACCCGGCGGAGCAGCTCCTCCGGGTCGGTGATCTCGGGGTCCGGCTTGGGCGCCGGGGTGTCCCGCCGGTCGAACAGCTCGGCCACCCGGACCGACCACCAGCCGCCGGTCCGGGCGGGAGCGGCCCGCCGGACCGGGCCGGACGGGTCCGCCGGGCCCCGGGCGCCGGGGCGGGCGGGCGGGCGCTCCGGGCCGGCGGCGGGCGGTCCGTCCCGGCCCAGCCCGATCGCGGCCAGGTACGTCGCGAACTGGTCCTGGGCGAGCCGCAGCGCGTGCCCGGCCGTCTCCAGGTGCTCGGTGGCGGCCGACAGTTCCGGTACGCCCATCGGGTCGGCCGACTCCTGCCGGACCCAGCGCAGCCGCTCGGAGGCGAGTTTCAGGTGGTCGAGTGCCTTGATCACCAGCTCGACCGGCAGTTCGTCGGACGCGGCCCGCACCCGGGCGCCCAGCTCCTCGATGATGGACATCCGCTGCTCTACAGCGTCGAGACGTAGAGCTGGGCGTGTTCGACGGCGGCGAGCGTCGCGGCGAGGCACTCCTCCAATTCCTGGGCGGCCTGCGAGAGCGACGCCTGCGCGGCGTCGACAGTGGAGTGTCCACTTCCCTCCAGCGCTCCGGCCAGGGTCTGCTGCGCCTCGGCGAGCTTGTCGCTGGCGGCCTGCACCGCGGCCTGGCCGTCGCCGATCTGCTGGAGTGCGGCATCGATGGCCGCTTTCAGCTCGGCGACACTCGCCACGACGAAACCTCCTGGGGGCGGGGAGGGCTCTAATTAGAGCTTATCCCGATCGGCGCTCTGCGGCGCCCTGGGCGTTTGCTGCCCGGCTGTCCGTTCCCAGGTGGTCCCGTCGACGTCGGCCATACGGCAGGCTTCCTCCCACTTTGTGCCACCGCACGACTACTCAGTCGGATCTCCGACAGTTGTCTGGCGGCACCCGGGAAAGGCCAGCTCAATCCTGCAACTTCCAGGCTGACGGGGTCAGTTCTCCGGCACCCGGTCCAGCGGCTCGGTGAGCCAGCGCGGTCCGCGTACCTCGGCACCCAGGGCGGTGATGCGGGCCCGCAGCGCCCGGTCGGCGGTGACCACCAGGCAGCCCCGGCCGGCCGCCTCCGCCTCGACCAGGCCCACGATGGCGTCGTCGCCGGAGCCCTCCGCCGCCACCACCCGGATGCCCTCGGCCGGCCCCACCCGGCGGGCCACGCCCTCCACCACCAGCACCACCTCGACCGGCGGGGCCAGCCCGGGCAGGCCGAGCCGGGCGAGGACCGCCAGCCGGTCCCGCAACCGTGCGGTGGCCGCGGCGCGGTCCCGCCACCAGCCGTCCGGGCGGGACCCCACCACGTTGGCGGCGTCCACGACGAGGAGAGGTTCGGCTGCCATCCGCCCAGCCTGCCATCCCCGCCACCCGGCCTGTGGTTACGCCGCGTTTGTCGGGCCTTCCGCCGGGTAGCCGAGGTGACGCCAGTGCCCGCGCCCGTGAGGGGGACATGAGATGACGCAGGGACCCGGCGACTTCGGCCCCGATCCGTGGGACGAGTTCCTGGCCCGGTACTTCGGCCGGGGAGAAAGCCGCCGGCAGGGGCAGCGGGTGGACATCACCAGGCTGATGACCGCGGACGCCCGGGAGCTGCTCGCGGACGCGGCGCGCCGGGCGGCCCAGGCCAACAGCAGCGATCTGGACACCGACCACCTGCTCTGGGCGGCCCTGCAACGGGAGCCGCTGCGGGACCTGATCAGCCGGGCCGGCGCCGACCCGGAGGCGCTGCTCGGCGCGCTCGGCGGCGAGCAGCGGGTGGACCGGCCGGCCAAGCACGGCCAGGTGCCGTCCAACATGTCGCTCACCCCGGCGGCCAAGCGGGCACTGCTCGACGCACACCAGCTCTCCCGGGCGATGGGCGCCTCCTACATCGGGCCGGAGCACATCCTGATGGCCCTGCCGCTGAACCCGGAGTCGCCGGCCGGCCGGATGCTGGCGGCGGGCCGGATCCAGCCGCAGTCGTTGCAGGCGGCCAGCGCCAGCGGCGGCGGCAACGGCGGTGCCAAGCCGGACCGGGGCACCCCGACCCTCGACCAGTACGGCCAGGACCTCACCGACCTGGCCCGGGCCGACGAGATCGACCCGGTGATCGGCCGGATGGACGAGATCGAACAGGCGGTGGAGATCCTGTCCCGGCGTACCAAGAACAACCCGGTGCTGATCGGCGAGGCCGGGGTGGGCAAGACCGCGATCGTCGAGGGACTCGCCGAGCGGATCTGCGACGGGGACGTGCCGCAGACGCTGATCGGCAAGCGGGTGGTCCAGCTCGACCTCGCCCGGCTGGTCGCCGGCACCCGCTACCGGGGCGACTTCGAGGAACGGCTGAAGAAGGTGATCGACGAGATCCGGGCGCACGGCGACGAGCTGATCATCTTCCTCGACGAGCTGCACACCCTGGTCGGCGCGGGCGGTGCCGGCGCCGAGGGCGGGATGGACGCCGGCAACATGCTCAAGCCGGCGCTGGCCCGCGGCGACATGCGGGTGATCGGCGCCACCACGCTGAACGAGTACCGCCGCAACATCGAGAAGGACGCCGCGCTGGCCCGGCGGTTCCAGCCGGTGCTGGTGCCGGAGCCCACAGTGGACGACACCGTCACCATCCTGCGCGGGCTGCGGGACCGCTACGAGGCGCACCACCAGGTCCGGTTCACCGACGAGGCGCTGGTCGCCGCCGCCGAACTCTCCGACCGGTACGTCACCGACCGGTTCCTGCCGGACAAGGCGATCGACCTGATCGACCAGGCCGGTGCCCGGGTGCGGCTGCGTACCCGGACGCCCGCCGGCGACGTGCGGGAACTGGAGCGGGAACTGGAGGAGGTACGCCGGGAGAAGGACCAGGCCGTCGCCGACGAGCAGTACGAGCGCGCCTCCGAGCTGCGTGACCACCTGCGCGAGGTACGCGAGCGGCTGCACGTGGCGAGCGGCAACGGCGACCAGCCGGCGGTCCCCGAGGTGGGGACGCAGGAGATCGCCGAGGTGGTCTCCCGGGCCACCGGAATTCCGGTCAGCCAGCTCACCGAGGAGGAGCGGGACCGGCTGCTGCGGTTGGAGGGGTACCTGCACGAGCGGGTGGTCGGCCAGGACGACGCGGTCAGCGCGGTCGCCGAGGCGGTACGGCGGTCCCGTACCGGGCTGGCCGACCCGGACCGGCCGATGGGCAGCTTCCTCTTCCTCGGCCCGACCGGGGTGGGCAAGACCGAGCTGGCCCGGGCGCTGGCCGAGGCGCTCTTCGGCGACCAGGACCGGATGGTCCGGCTGGACATGAGCGAGTTCCAGGAGCGGCACACGGTGAGCCGGCTGGTCGGCGCCCCGCCCGGCTACGTCGGGTACGAGGAGGCCGGGCAGCTCACCGAGGCGGTCCGGCGCCGCCCGTACGCGGTGGTGCTGCTCGACGAGATCGAGAAGGCGCACCCGGACGTCTTCAACATCCTGTTGCAGGTACTCGACGACGGGCGGCTCACCGACAGCCAGGGCCGGACGGTGAACTTCCGGAACAGCGTACTGATCATGACCAGTAACCTCGGCTCCGAGCTGATCACCGGTGCCCAGCGCAGTGTCGGCTTCGGCGGCGGTGCGGGCAACCCCGCCGACGACGAGAACAGCGAGCTGCGGGACCGGCTGATGCGCCGGTTGCAGGAGCAGTTCCGCCCCGAGTTCCTGAACCGGATCGACGAGGTGATCATCTTCCGCCGGCTGGAGTCGGAGCAGCTCCGGCAGATCACCGAACTGCTGCTGAACGAGACCCGCCGTCGGCTCCGTGCCCAGGACATCGAGGTCGAGTTCACCACCGAGGGAGTGGACTGGATCGCCGAGCACGGCTACGAGCCGCAGTTCGGCGCCCGGCCGCTGCGCCGGACGATCCAGCGGGAGGTCGACAACCGGCTCTCCCGGATGCTGCTGGACGGGACCGTGGAACCGAGGCAACGGATCACGGTCGGCGCCAGGGACGGCGAGTTGACCTTCGACGTGTCGGCTGGGGAGCGGCCCGGCGGGCGCAGCCCGGCCACCGCCACGCACGGCCGATGAGCCGGCGGCCGCCCGGCGGCCCGCCCGGGACGCGGACATACCGGACCAGCGGGCCCGGCCGGGGAGCGCGCCCGCCCGCCGGGGGTCCGGGATCCTCGCCCGCCGGATACGCGGGGACCGCCGCGGACCCGGATCTGCCGGCACGACCTGCCCGGTGGGAGCCGGGACGAGAGGAGGGGAGCGGCGTGAGCCAGCCCGAGGAGAACCGCGAGAAGAGCGCGAAGACCGACGCCGTACTGCGGCCGCCGGCCGCCGCCGCAGGCCCGGCGCGCCCCCGGCCACCGCAGCGGAACCGGAACCGTACCGAGGAGGAGCCGGCCCGGCCCGAGTCGCCGCCGGCGGAGGAGGCGTGATGGCCCGGCAGCAACGGGTGGAGCCGGAGGTGGAGCAGTTGTGGCAGGACTTCCACAGCTGCGTCAACGTCACCTCCGAGCAGCTCCGCAGCTGGCTGCTCACCCAGGGCTCCGGGGAGGAGGCGTTCGGCGCCGACCCGGATCTCGGGCTGCCGGAGCCGGGCCGGCAGATCCTCGCCATCCTGGGCAAGCGCAAGGTCGACCTGACCGACGGCGACATCCAGCTCATGCGGGAGACGGTCGCCGAGATCCAGGACCTGATCGACACCCGGCCACCCGCCGGCGCGACCGACCAGGACTGGCGGCGGGCCCTGCTCGACCTCGGCCACGACCCGCTGATCGAGCGGTAGCCGGGGCTGCACCGCGACCATCCCCGTCCGGCCCGTCCGTGCGCACGCGCCGCGAACGGGCCGGACGGGGATCGGTTCAGGCGCCGCCGATGCTCGGGACGTTCAGCCCGGCGGCGTCGGCGGCGTCGGTCCGCTCGGTACGCAGCGCCTCCTCCCGGGCCAGCAGCGCCGCGTACTCGGCGATGTCCTCGGGGCTCGGCAGCGCCGGTACCCGGCGCAGGAAGGCCTCGACGTCGCGGGAGGCGGCGGTGTGCGCGGCGGCGACCCGGCGTACCGTCTCCCGGTCGTCCTCGGGCGGGATCATGTCGGTCATGCCGGTACCGGTACCCGCTTGCGGCCGGTTCGCACCGGTCGGCGTCGAGGTACCTGCGCCGGGCCGCGCCGCCGGGCTCCCCGCGTGGCGCGCGCGGGGAGCCCGGGGCGGTCGAGCGGATACGCCGGGTGGCGGAACCGGTCCGCCGGTCAGGGCGCGGTGGCGCCGAGGGTGTAGCTGCCAGACCCGCTGTACGCGTCGACGGCGTACCGGTAGTACCCGGCCGTGCCGCTGTACGAGGTCGTCTCGTCCGGCCCGGGTGAGGTGCCCTGGGCCACGGTCACCCAGGAGCTGCCGTTCCACCGTTGCAGGTAGAGGTCGAAGTCCACTCCGGACGGTCCGTCGAGGCAGCCGCGGTGGGTGCCGGACCGGGTCGTCTGGTAGTAGCTGCCGTTCGGCTGGTACTGCACCCCGCCGGCGGGCAGCGAGCCGCTGAAGGTGCTGGCGTAGCCGGTGCAGGTACCGGTGGGCGGCGGCTCACCGGGCCCGCCCCCGCTGGTACGCAGGGTCAGCCCGTACACCGAGAGGATCTCGTTGACCGGCTGGAAGTAGGTGGTGCCACCGGACGAGCAGTTGCCCGAGCCGCCGGAGGTGACGCCCTGGGCCTGCTGGCCGGAGAGCCACGAGCCGCCCGAGTCACCCGGCTCGGCGCAGGCGTTGGTCCGGGTCAGGCCGCTCACCGAGCCCTCCGCGTAGTTGACGGTCTGGTTCTTCGCCTGCACCGTGCCGCACCGCCAGCCGGTCGTCGAGCCGGACCGGCAGATCGCCGCGCCGACCGCGGACTCGGTCGAGCCGGCGACCGTCACGTTGCCGCCCGCGTAGTCGTTGACCCACGGCTGCGGGGTCCAGTTGGTGTTGGTCTGCACCCAGGCGTAGTCGTTGCCCGGGAAGGACGAGCCCCGGAAGGTGCCCTGGGCGACCTGGTTGTAGCCCTGGGTCGCGGTACCGGTCCGGCCGCAGTGCCCGGCCGTGACGAAACCGCCGGTGACGGAGAAGCCGACCGAGCAGCGGCCGCCCATGTAGTAGGCGTCGCCGCCCCGGACGTCGTAGTAGAGCCGGGGCGCCTCGGTGGTGGCGACGATCCGTACCGCCGTGGCGTCCACCCCGCTGGCCGCGACGAACGCCGTGGCGGCCGCCGTACCGCCGCTGGCCAGCACCACGACGCTGTTGGTGGGCGCGTCGACGTACCAGCCGGGTACCGACCGGGCCGGCGCCAAGGCGGCGGCCCGGTCCAGTCCGGACTTGACCCCGTCGAGCTGGGCGGCGCTGCGGGCGACCAGCTTCGGCTGGGCACCGGCGGCGGTCACCCGGGCGGCCTGGGCGCGGTCGGTGATCGCCACCACCAGGTCACCGGCCGGCGAGATCCAGCCGCCGCCGTACGCCCGGCCGAGCGACTTGCGCAGCCCGGCGTCGGCCCGGCTGGCCTGGTCGTCCCGGCTGATCCTGGTCCGGGCCTGCGCGGCGGTGAGTCCGAGGTCGCGCTGCATCGCGGTGAGCATCTCGGGGGTGGCGGCCTCGGCGGTGACCGGGGCGGTGTCCCGGGTGCCGTTGTCCGGCGCCGCGGCGGCGGGTGGGGCCACGGTGCCGAGGATGCCCACCGGCAGCAGGGTCACCGCTGCCAGTGTGCCGAGTCTTCGCTTCATCCGGAGTCTCCTTACGGAACGGAAGTTCGGTGGGGGAGGGGAACCGGCAGCCGCGCATCGGCCAGCCTCCCTGCCCCGGGGGCAGGGAGGCGGTGGCGAGTGGCACGGGAGCGGTCGAGCCGCGGGCAGCAGCAGGGCCGATCGGCCCGTGCGCCGTCCGGCCCGGAACCGGACGGCACACGGTGGCCGGTGCCCCGCCGACCGGGGGTCAGCCCCGCGGGCCGCGGCGATGTCGACGGTCGCCTCGGTACCAGCGGTTCTGGGTCGGGCAGGGCACGGTTAAGGTAACCGGCCACAATCGACCGAGGTATATCCCGGCTAGCTCATACCGCCCCCGCCAGCCGGCCGAACGGATCTTCCGCGCTGCGGCGGCGCCTCGTAATCTTGTTCGTCCGGTCGAGCCGTCGATCAGCACCGCACCGCACCGTCGCCGAGGAGCCGTCTTGCCCGTCACCCGACCCGCCCGGCGGCCGGTGGTCCTGCTGGCGTACGCCGCGTTCGTCCTGGTCGGCCTGAGCGCCGGGGTCGGCGGGGTACTCTTGCCGGCCCAGATCGACGACTACGGGGTGGACAAGGCGACCATCGGGATCACCTTCTTCACCTTCTCGGCCGGCTTCCTGCTGGCCGGGATCACCACCGGCGGCCTGATCGACCGTCTCGGCACCCGGGCCGCGCTGGCGGTCGGCGGCGGCGCCTTCGTCCTCGCCGGCCTCTACACGGCGCTCCGCCCGCCGTTCCTCGCCTTCGTGGCCGTGCAGGTGGTGGCCGGCTACGGCATCGGGGTACTGGAGTCGGTGCTCAACGCCCACCTCAGCGAACTGACCGGGGCGACGACCCTGCTGAACCGGCTGCACGCGTTCTTCGGCGTCGGGGCGCTGCTGGCACCCGCGCTGGCCGCCTGGATGCTCCGCTCGCTGCCGTGGACGGCGGTCTGGCTGGTACTCGCCCTGGCCGGCCTGCCGCTGGTCGTCGGCTTCCTGCTGGCGTACCCGAAACGTCGGGGCCCGGACGACGGCGGCCCCACCGCCGCCGGTGGCGCTGCGGCGGTCGGCGGGCCGCCGCCCGGCGAAGCGGGTGTGCCCGGCCGGCCCGGAAACGGCGGGCTGCTGGTCGCGGCGCTGCGGCAGCCGGCGGTGGTGTTGGCGGCGGTGTTCCTCGCCGTCTACGTCGGACTCGAGATCAGCGTCGGCAACTGGGGCTTCAGCCTGCTGGTCGGCGGCTACGACCAGTCGGAGGTACTGGCCGGCTACGCGGTCAGCGGCTACTGGCTGGGCCTGACCGCCGGACGCTTCCTGATCAGCCCGCTGGCCACCCGGGCCGGGCTGACCCCGGCCGCCACCAGCGCCGGCTGCCTGGTCGGGGTGACCGTCAGCGCCGTACTCGCCTGGGCGGTGCCGGTCGCGGCGGTGGCCAGCGTCGCGCTGGTGCTGCTCGGGTTCTTCCTCGGGCCGCTCTTCCCGACCGCGATGGCGATGGTGCCGCGGTTGACGGCCAGCCGCCTGGTGCCGACCGCGATCGGCGTGCTGAACGGGGTGTCGGTGATCGGCGGGGCGGTCTTCCCCTGGCTGGCCGGCGCCATCGCCCAGGGCGTCGGGGTGTGGACCCTGCTGCCGTTCGCCGTCGTCCTGGCGGTCGGCCAGCTCGCGATCTGGTGGCGACTGGCCCGACGGGTCCCCGCCGGCTGACCGCGCCGGATGGGGGCGGCGGTCAGGCGGCGGCCAGGTCCTGCGGGCCGAAGTTCGGGTTCCGGGCCAACCAGGCGAGGTAGTTCGGGTTGCGGGACAGCGAGTCGGTGTACGCGGCGATGGCGTGCCCGAGCACCCGGTCGGCGATGCCGGCCGCCGGGGCGTCCGGGTGCCAGCCGAGCAGCAGCCGCCAGCGCAGCGGGGTGTGCGCCAGCGGCCGGGTGACCAGCCCGGAGACTGGCCGGAAGGTGGCCTGGGCGAGCGCGATCGCCTCACCCGCCTCGACCAGGTCGATGCAGCTACGGATGTCGGTCTCGTAGATCTTCGCCGGGGTGAAGCCGGCCCGGGCGCAGGCCGCCACGAAGCAGTCGGCGAAGCAGCCGTCGCCGGGTGCCGCCGCCCAGCGTTCCCCGGCGAGCGCCGCCAGGTGCACCTCGTCGTGCGCGGCCAGCGGATGCGCCTCCGGCAGCAGCACGAAGACCGCGTCCACCGCCACGGCCCGCCAGGTCAGCCCGAACTCCGCCGACGGTACGGCGTCTCCGCAGACCCCGGAGAGCACGAAATCGAGCCGGCCGCTGAGTACCATCTGGGCCAGCTCGTCCACCGACCACGAGGCGTGGGTGCTGATCTGCGCGTGCGGCTGGTCGGCGGCGAGCCGGTGCACCAGTCCACCGAGGATCGGACTGTTCACCCCGCCGAACCGGAACCGGGTCATCGTGGTGCCGGTACCGGCCAGCCGGGCCGCCTCGTCCTGCAAACCCTTCATCGCGGGCAGCAGCACCCGAGCCCGGGCCAGCACCAGCTCGCCCAGCGCGGTCGGTCGGGCGCCGCGTCGGTCCCGCTCGAACAGCGGGCCGCCGAGAGTCCGCTCGATGCGCTGGAGCTGTGCGGTGAGCGCGGGCTGTGCCAGGCCCAGAGTCGAGGCCGCCTTCGTCACGCTGCCCGTCTCCGCGATCGCGCAGACCACCTTGAGGTGCCGCAGCTCCAGGTTCATAGCGTGACGGTAGGACCCGAAAGGGATTCACGGCTAGACCTTTGACTAGTGAAAGATCCCCCAAAGGAAACCCAAACTGCGACCGAACGGACACCTAAATCTGACGGGCGGCCCAGAGCAGCCCTCGTTCGGTGATCGTCCGGATCGCCGGCAGGGTCAGGTCGTCGAGCTTGTGGCCGACCGTCGAGACGAAGACCCGGCCGGCACCCCAGGATCTGGTCCACACCGCCGGCAGGGTGACCGACCGGTCCCACGGCGTACGCTCCGCCGCCCCGGCCCCCTGCTGCGCCGCCGGTTCCGGGTCGAAGGTGACCGTCGCGAGTACGTCGTTGAGCGGGTCGGTCAGCACCCAGTACTTCTCGGTGTGCAGCCGTACCGTCCCGATGTCCCGGACGATCGGGTGGTCGGCCCGCTCCGGCAGCACCGTCAGCTCGTGGTCGAGGAAGCCCGGCGGATGGTGCACGAAGACCCCGCCGGTGAGCTGGTGGTACGCGTTGTGGTGGAAGGCGCCGACGATCCCGCCGTGCCAACCGGCGAACCCGGTCCCGGCCCGGACCGCCGCGACCAGTCCGGCCGCCTGCTCGTCGCTGATCGTCCCGATCGACCAGCACTGCACCACCAGGTCGGCGGCGGCCATCCGGTCCGGGTCGGCATACACGGCCAGGTCGTCGTGGACCTCGACGGTGAAACCCGCGTCCCGCAGGAACGGGAGGAACACCTCCGTCGCGGCCACCGGGACGTGTCCCTCCCAGCCACCCCGGACCACCAGCGCGTCTCGCACCGCCAAACCTCCGTCCCACCACGCACCTCGGCCCGGCGCGGGTCCGCACCGGGCCGAGCAGGATCATGTCATCCCGCCGGCGTTCAGGTCGCCGCCGGCGGAGTGGCCGCAGTCGGCGACGGCGGCGTCAGGTCGTCGAGGTACGTCGGCCGGCCGCTCACCGCGTCGCGTACCTTGTCGACCACGCCGAGCGCGGGTTCGACCACCCGGTTCCACGGCGGTGTCGCCGGGGCGTCCGGGTGCGGCCGGGTCGGCGCGGCCTCCTCGGCGATCTCCACCCGGTTGCCGAGCCGGATCAGGTCGGCGGCACTGGCCGCGGCCCGCAGCGCCGGGAAGATCTCCGTCGACGCGGTCGACGCGTGCCGGCGCAGTTGCCCGGTGACCTCGTTGGCGAGTTCGGCGAAGCGGGGCTCGGTCGGCGTGACCTGCGCGAGTTCCCGCAGCGTACGCAACATGTCGGTGTCCGCCGCGATCTCCCGGTCGGCCAGCGGCCCACCCTCGGGCAGCGCACTTCGCACGGTCGGGTAGAGGTACTGCTCCTCGCCGGAGAGGTGCCGGGCGACGGTCGCGGTCAGCACCTCGGCGACCTCGCTGCGCCGCTCCGGTGCGGTGTCGTCGGTCAGCTCGCCGCAGAGCGCCACGATCTGGTCGTGTTCCTCGGCGAGCAGTTCCACCATGCTGCGCCCGCCGGGCCGGTAGTCCTCGTCGTCACCGGTCGGGGGCAGCGGCGGCAGTGGCACGCTCACGATTGGCCTCCTCACTGTGGTCCGCCGATCCGGCCGGTCCATCGACCGGCGCTGCTCCGCGGACATCCGCAGGTACCCTCCGGTCCAGATGGCGAAACCCGACACCGGGTGGGGGCGGGACGCACCGGGCCGCTCGGCTGGTATGAAGAACCGCATGAGTAGCCAGCCCGCGTCCACCCACCCGAGCGCCGCCGACGAGGTCGTCGACCTGTGCCGGGACCTGCTCCGGATCGACAGCAGCAACACCGGGGACCCCGAGACCACCGTCGGTGAACGGGCCGCCGCGGAGTACGTGGCGGCCAAGCTCGCCGAGGTCGGCGTGGAGTCGCAACTTCGCGAGTCCGCCCCCGGCCGGACCAGCCTGGTCGCCCGGATCCCCGGCACCGACCCGGGCCGGGGCGCGCTGCTGGTGCACGGGCACCTGGACGTCGTACCGGCCGACGCGGGCGAGTGGTCGGTGCACCCGTTCTCCGGCGAGATCGCCGACGGCTACCTCTGGGGCCGGGGCGCCATCGACATGAAGGACTTCGACGCGATGGTGCTCGCGGTGGTCCGCGACTGGCAGCGCACCGGGGTACGCCCACCCCGCGACCTGGTGCTGGCCTTCACCGCCGACGAGGAGGCCGGTGGCGAGTACGGCGCGCACTTCCTGGTCGACCGGCACCCCGAACTGCTGGAGGGCGCCACCGAGGCGATCGGCGAGGTGGGCGGCTTCTCCTACACGGTCAGCCCGGACCTGCGGCTCTATCTCATCGAGACCGCCGAGAAGGGCCTGGAGTGGCTGCGGCTGCACGCCCGGGGCCGCCCCGGGCACGGCTCGATGGTGCACGACGACAACGCCGTCACCGCGCTGGCCGAGGCGGTGGCCCGGGTCGGCCGGCACCGCTTCCCGATCGTGGTGACTCCGACCGTCCGGGCGTTCCTGGAGCAGGTCTCCGAGGCGCTCGGCATCGACCTCGACCCGAACGACCCGGAGCTGGCGATCGCCAAGCTGGGGCCGATCGCCAACCTGATCGGCGCGACGATCCGGAACACCGCCAACCCGACCCGGCTGGCCGCCGGCTACAAGGACAACGTGATCCCCAGCCGGGCCAGCGCCACCATCGACTGCCGGAGCCTGCCCGGCCAGTCCGAGCTGCTGATGGAGCAGCTCCGCGAGGTGATCGGGCCGGACATCGAGATCGAGCACGTCCAGCGGCAGCCGGCGATCGAGACCAGCTTCGACGGCGACCTGGTGGACGCGATGGCGGCGGCGCTGCGGGCCGAGGACCCGGGCGCCCGGCCGGTGCCGTACATGCTCTCCGGCGGCACCGACGCCAAGGCGTTCGCCAAGCTCGGCATCCGCTGCTTCGGCTTCGCGCCGCTGCGGCTGCCGGCCGACCTGAACTTTTCCGCGCTCTTCCACGGCATCGACGAGCGGGTGCCGGTCGACGGACTACAGTTCGGCGTGCGGGTGCTCGACCGGTTCCTCCGGCAGAGCTGACCGTCCGCCTGGCACATCCGGCGGCACTCGTCTACGGTTCCCCGGTTGATCCATCTACTTCCGGTTCCACCTATTCTCGGTCCGTCAATCCCGGCCCGCGTCGGCGCATCGAATTCCCGCCCGCGCCGCGGTCGGCGGGCTGGCGACATCGCAGCGAAGGGACAGGCCACACCATGACCGACCAGCACGCCGAGCTGGACGCCGCCCTGGAACGGGTCATCGAGACCGCCCGGGCGCACCTCGCCGCCGTCCGGGCCGCCGAGGGCCGGATCGACGACGATGCCGTGTGGCAGGCGTACGTCGAGCTCAACAACGCGTCGTACGAGTACGACGAGCAACTGCTCGACGCCTTCGGCGAGGTCACGCCGTGGGACGTGGAGGCGATCGATCCGGACGAGGCGGACGAGCGCTTCGGGGTGGGCCTGGGCGGTGCCGACGGCTCCGAGCCGAGCGACCCGCACCCGCTGGTCCTCTCCGTACGCCACCGGCGCGACTACCGGGTGCCGAGCGTCGCCGCCCTGCTCCGGGTGGCCCAGGCCGCCCGGCGGGCCGCCGTACCGGACGAGGAGGAGGCGCCGGCGGTGGAGGGTGTCGGCGAGGCGGTGCTGGAGCTGCTACAGACCGGGGACGGGTCGCTCGGCGCCCTGGACATCCCCGAACTGGACCCGCTGGACGGCGTCGTGATGGTCAGCGAGGTGTCCGTCCCGCTCGACCTGGAGTCCTTCGACGACGAGGACAGCAGCGGACCGTTCACGCCGGGGGCCGACGACCGGCTCGTCGGTCGGCTGGACGAGCACCCGTTCCTGTCGGACGCCGACGAGGAGTCCGAGCGGGCCCGGTAAGAGGTTCAGTAGGAGAGGCCCGGTTGCGACTGATTGACCACGCGACGCCGCAGCACCACCTGCCGCGTACCGTCACGGAACAGTCGCACCCGGGCCAGCTCCCAGCCGGAGAACTCGGCTTGGATCGCCAATTGCGCCGTTGCGGTCATCCGGTCGACATTCGGTGGTAACCGCAATGGCGCGTATTCGTAGTCCATGTCCTCTATCCTGCCCACCCTCGCAGGGCGACACCAGTCCTTCCCCGGGTGAGCCGCGCGGTGTCCACCTCCGGGGTCGGCTGTCCGCTTTCCGGGGTCAGCTATCCCGTTCCGGGTAGCCGACCGGGACGGCCGAGACGTCGTCGAGGGCCCGGGTGATCTCCAGCGGCAGGGTCATCCGCTCCACCTGGAGCGCGCCGAGCAGTTGACCGACGGTGCGGGCGCCGAGGATCGGGGCGACCACCCCCGGCCGGTCCCGCACCCAGGCCAGCGCCACCTCCAGCGGCGACACCCCGAGCCCGCCGGCCGCGGTGGCCACCGCCTCCACGATGCTGGAGCAGCGCGGCTCCAGATAGCGGGCGACGAAGGGTTCGAAGTGCGCCGAGGCGGCCCGGGAGTCGGCCGGGCGGCCGTGCCGGTACTTCCCGGTCAGCACCCCGCGCCCCAACGGCGACCAGGGCAGTACGCCGAGCCCGAGCCCCTCGCAGGCGGGCAGCAGCTCCCGCTCGATGCCGCGCTCCAGGAGCGAGTACTCCACCTGGGCGGCGACCACCGGGGCCCGGCCGGGAAAGGCGGCCTGCCAGGTGGCGGCCTGCGCGGTCTGCCAGCCGGAGAAGTTGGAGACGCCGACGTACCGGACCCGGCCGCTGTGCACCGCGTGGTCCAGCGCGGCCAGCGTCTCCTCCAGTGGGGTGGCCGGGTCGTAGCCGTGCACCTGCCACAGGTCGACGTGGTCCGTGCCGAGCCGGCGCAGTGAGGCGTCCAGGGTGCGCAGCAGATGGCCCCGGGAGGTGTCCCGGCGGCGGCCGGCGCCCGGTCGCAGCCCCGCCTTGGTGGCGATCAGCAGGTCGTCGCGGGGCACCAGCGTGCCGAGCAGCGAGCCGATCACCGCCTCGGCGTCACCGTCGCTGTAGACGTCGGCCGTGTCGACGAGGTTGCCCCCGGCATCCAGGTAACTCTTCAGTTGGGCGGCAGCGTCGTCCGCATCGGTGTCCCGACCCCAGGTCATGGTGCCGAGCGCGAGCCGGGAAACCGCCAGCCCGCTTCGGCCGAGCGGTCGCTGTTGCATGGTTGAACCTTATTCAGAACATCGCTCCGCCGATATCCTCGCTCCCACCATCCCGCTCCGGGGCGACTGGTACAAAGCCGACGTCCGGGCACGGGTCCGGCATCGGCGGGTCAGCGGAGGGCGTTCGGGGGTCATTGCGTACCCTGATGCGACTTGCGGATGGATGGGGGAGAAGAACCAGTGCGACTCGGGCTCAGCCTCGGATACCAGACCGCGTGGAGCACTCCGGCGGACCATCTTGCCCTCGCTCGCGAGGCGGACCGGCTCGGCTATTCGGTGGTCTGGGCGGCGGAGGCGTACGGCTCGGACTCGCCCAGCATGCTGGCCTGGCTGGCCGGCCAGACCGAGCGGATCGACGTCGGCTCGGCGGTGATGCAGATCCCGGCGCGCAGCCCGGCGGCCACCGCGATGACCGCCGCCACCATCGACGCGCTCTCCGGCGGCCGGTTCCGGCTCGGTCTCGGCGTCTCCGGCCCGCAGGTCTCCGAGGGCTGGCACGGGGTGCGGTTCGCCAAGCCGCTGGCCCGGACCCGGGAGTACGTCGACATCGTCAAGCTGGCCATCGCCCGCAAGCCGGTGGAGTACGACGGCGCGCACTACCGCCTGCCGCTGCCGGACGGCCCCGGCAAGGCGCTCCGGCTCGGCTTCCACCCGCCCCGCGAGGAGATCCCGATCTACCTTGCCGCGGTCGGCCCGAAGAACCTCGAACTGGCCGGTGAGATCGCCGACGGCTGGCTGGCGATCTTCTTTGCCCCGGACTTCGCCGCCGAGCAGCTCGGCACCGTCGCCGCCGGCCGGGCCAGGGCCGGCAAGGAACTCGCCGGCTTCGACGTGGTGCCCAGCGTGCCGGTGGTGGTCGGCGACGACGTCGCGAGCTGCGCCGAGCTGGTCCGCTGGTACGCGGCGCTCTACGTCGGCGGGATGGGCAGCCGGGAGCAGAACTTCTACAACCAGCTCGCCACCCGGATGGGCTACGGCGACGCCGCCCGCGAGGTGCAGGACCTCTACCTGGCCAAGCGGCAGCGCGACGCGGCCGCGGCCGTACCCCTGGAGTTCATCGACCGGACGTCCCTGCTCGGCCCCAAGGAGCGGATCGCCGACCGGATGCGCGAGTACGCGGCGGCCGGGGTCACCACGCTCTCGGTGACCCTCTTCGTCGCCGACGCGGACAGCGGCATCCAGACCCTGCGTACCTGCGCCGAGGCGCTGGATCTCGCCGGGGTCGGCGAGTGAACCTCTTTCCACCTGAACCGCGCGGCGCTCGCGCACGGCACCCGATCTTGCGGTCCATCGGACCGCAAGGGGAGGTGGAAGAAGGTTCAGTGAGCGGGCGGGGACACCGGAGGCCGGCGGGCGACGGGCGGGGTACGGCGATGAGCGGGGTGCGCGGGTGAGCTGGATCGAGGCAATCGTCCTGGGAATCGTCCAGGGCCTCACCGAGTTCCTGCCGGTGAGTTCGTCCGGACACCTGCGGATCACCTCGGCGATCTTCTTCGACCAGGACGCCGGGGCGTCGTTCACCGCGGTCACCCAGCTCGGCACCGAGGCCGCCGTGCTGCTCTACTTCGCCAAGGACATCTGGCGGATCACCCGGGTCTGGGTGGTCGGGATCTGGGACAAGTCGGTCCGGTCGAGTCTCGACTACCGGATGGGCTGGTACGTGATCATCGGCTCGATCCCGATCGGCGTCTTCGGCTACCTGTTCAAGGACCAGATCCGCACCGCTGCCCGGAACCTGTGGCTGGTCGCCACCACGTTGATCGTCTTCGCGTTCGTGCTGGCCTTCGCCGAGTACTGGGGCCGGCAGACCCGGCGGATCGAGAACTTCACCCTCCGCGACGGCATCGTGATGGGCTTCGCCCAGGCGATGGCGCTGATCCCCGGGGTGTCCCGGTCCGGCGGCACGCTGACCGCCGGGCTCTTCCTCAACCTGACCCGCGAGGCGGCGGCCCGGTACTCCTTCCTGCTGGCCATCCCGGCGGTGGTGATGTCCGGGATCTTCAGCCTGCCGGACGTCTTCGACACCTCCGGCGGCGGTTCGATCCCCACCCCGGCACAGATGATCGTGGCCACGGTGATCGCCTTCGGCGTCGGGTACGCCGCCATCGCCTGGCTGCTGCGCTATGTCGCACACCACACCCTCTACGTCTTCGTGCTCTACCGGGTGGCGCTGGGCAGCCTGGTCCTGGCCCTGCTGCTGACCGGCACGATCAGCGCGACCTGACCCTCGCCCGCCACGGGGCGCCGGCCGCCACCGCGCGGCGCCCGGCGGGCGGCGACCGGTAGACCGGCGGCTCGCGCCGGCGCCCCGACGGACGGAACGTAGGGTGTGGTCGTGGCGACCCTTCTGCTCCTCCGGCACGGCCGGACCACGGCGAACGCCGACGGCGGCCTGGCCGGACGGCAACCCGTCGAACTCGACGACACCGGCCGGGCCCAGGCGGCGGCGGTGGGCGGCCGGCTCCGGGCGATCCCGCTGGCGGCGGTGGTGACCAGCCCGCTGATCCGGTGCCGGCAGACCCTGGAGCTGGCGCTGCCCGACGCCGCACCGGTGGTCGAGGAGGGGCTGGTCGAGTGCGACTACGGCACCTGGCAGGGCCAGCCGCTGAAGAAGCTGGCCAAGGATCCACTGTGGCAGGTGGTGCAGCAGCACCCGAGCGCCGCGGTCTTTCCGGACGGGGAGTCGATGGCCGGGATGGCGGCCCGGGCGGTCGAGGCGGTACGCCGCTGGGACGCCCGGATCACCGCCGAGCACGGGCCGGAGGCGGTCTGGCTGGCGTGCAGCCACGGTGACGTGATCAAGGCGATCGTGGCGGACGCGATGGGCGTACATCTGGACCAGTTCCAGCGGATCGTGGCGGATCCGGGCTCGGTGACCGGAATCCGCTACACCCCGGTCCGCCCGTTCGTGCTGCGGCTCAACGACACCGGCGGCGACCTGACCAGCCTGGTCCCGCCGCCCCCCACCCGGCGCGGCCGCTCCCGTGCGGTCGCCTCGGACGCGGCGGTCGGCGGCGGCGTGGGCGCGGCCGGCGCCGGATCGGCGCCCCCGGACGGCGCCGCCACCCGCTCCCGGGCGGCCTCCCCGGATGCGGCCGGTGGGCTGGGGGCGCCCGGCGCCGGGGCGGGCGCGGCCGACGGGCGGAAACGGTGACCGGCCGGCCCGGTCAGATCGACCCGGGCGGTGGCCCGCCGCGACCGGATCGGGGCGTACGGTGATTCGGGTCGGTGGGCTGCGCGGTGTGGTATCCGGCCGGATAGGGTCGTGGGTATGACCCACCAGGTGCACGCATTCGAGCCGCCCGAGCGGTTCGTCGCCGGAACTGTGGGTCCGCCGGGTGAGCGGACGTTCTTCCTCCAGGCGCGCGGCGGAGGCCGGCTGGTCAGCGTCGCGCTGGAGAAGGTCCAGGTCTCGCTGCTGGCCGAGAAGCTGGAGGAGCTGCTGACCGAGGCGCACCGGCGGTTCGGCGTCGAGCTGCCCGAGCCGCCCCCGGTCACCTCGGACAACGAGCCGCTGGACACGCCGGTCGACGAGGAGTTCCGGGTCGGCACCCTCGGCCTGGCCTTCGACGTCGACACCGCCACGGTGGTGATCGAGGCGATCGCGGCCGGGGAGGCCGAGGCGGAGGTCGAGCTCGGCGGCGAGGAAGAGGTCGACGAGGAGGACGAGCAGCCGGACGACGACCTCGACCGGCTGCGGGTCCGGTTGACCCCACAGGCGGCCCGCGAGTTCATCGAGCGGGCCCGCCGGGTGGTGGCGGCGGGCCGGCCGCCGTGCCCGCTCTGCGGTCAGCCGCTCGACCCGGCCGGGCACCTCTGTCCCCGACACAACGGCTACCACCGGTGACCGTCGCACTGCTGCGGCCGGGACCGGCCCGGTGACCTCTTCCGAACTGCGACCCGTGCTGGACGAGAGCGACGCCCTGCGCCTCCTGCACGGGGGCGAATTCGAGCTGGAGGGTCGGTTGGTCGACGCCTCCAACACGACCCTGCGCGGGTTCCTGACCCTGGACGGGGTCACCGCCCGCTGCGTCTACAAGCCGATCCGGGGTGAGCGCCCGCTCTGGGATTTTCCCGACGGCACCCTGGCCGGTCGGGAGGTCTCCGCCTACCTGCTGTCCCGGGCCACCGGGTGGGACCTGGTCCCGCCGACGGTGCTCCGGGACGGCCCGCTCGGCCCCGGCGCCTGCCAGCTCTGGATCGACGAGCCGGAGCAGGCCGAGCCGCTGGTCGGGTTCGTACCGGCCCGGAGCCTGCCGGCCCGGTGGTTCCGGGTCGCGGCCGCCCGGGACGACGACGGCGCCCCGTACGCCCTCGCGCACGCCGACGACCCCCGGCTGGCCCGGCTCGCCGTACTCGATGCGGTGATCAACAACGCGGACCGCAAGGGCGGGCACGTGCTCGTCGGGCCGGACGACCGGATCTACGGCGTCGACCACGGGGTCTGCTTCCACTTCGAGGACAAGCTCCGGACGGTGCTCTGGGGCTGGTCCCGGCGGGACCTGCCGCCGGACGCGCTGGAGATGCTGACCGGACTGGCCCGGGAGCTGGCCGGCCCGCTGGGGGAGAGCCTGGCCGAGCACCTGACCATCGGCGAGGTCGCCGCGCTGGCGCGCCGGGTCGACCGGCTGCTGGCGACGGCCCGGTTTCCGGAGCCCTCCGAGGAGTGGCCGGCCATCCCCTGGCCGCCGATCTGAACCCCGTCCGGCACCCTGCCGCCCCCGACGCCGGCCGCTGACGTCCCCGACGCCAGCGCCTGCCGCCCCCGACGCCGGCCGCTGACGTCTCAGGCCCGCTCCGGGCCGTCCGGGCGGTCCTGTCGATCTGATCACCCCGCCCGGCGGGCCGGGGTTCGAGTCCGCCCGGCTGACTAGGCTGGTGACCATGGAAACCTGGATGGGTCACGAGATTCCGCGGCTGCCGGGCAGGGGACCGCAGCTCGCTCTGTACGACTCGGCGCGCCGCGGCGTGCACCCGACCCGCCCCTCCGGGCCGGCGACGATGTACGTCTGCGGGATCACCCCGTACGACGCGACCCATCTGGGGCACGCCGCCACGATGATCGCCTTCGACGTCGTACAGCGGGTGTGGCGGGACGGCGGCCATCCGGTCAGCTACGTGCAGAACGTCACCGACATCGACGACCCGCTGCTGGAGCGCGCCGAGCGGGACGGCGAGGACTGGGTGGTCCTGGCGATGCGGGAGACTGCGCTGTTCCGGGAGGACATGGAGGCGCTGCGGATGATCCCGCCCGCCCACTACGTCGGCGCTGTCGAGTCGATCCCGGCGATCGCGGAGAAGGTCCGGGTGCTGCTGGACGACGGTGCGGCGTACCGGCTCGACGACGGCACCGGGGACGTCTACTTCGACGTCTCCGCCGCGCCCCGGTTCGGTTACGAGTCCAACCTCTCCCGGGAGGAGATGCTCGGCTACTTCGCCGAGCGGGGCGGCGATCCGGACCGAGCCGGCAAGCGGGACCCGCTCGACCCGCTGCTCTGGCGCGGCGGTCGGGACGGCGAGCCGGCCTGGGAGGGCGGCCCGCTCGGCCCCGGCCGGCCGGGCTGGCACATCGAGTGCGCGGTGATCGCGATGGCGCTGCTCGGGGACACCATCGACGTCCAGGGCGGCGGCAACGACCTGCTCTTTCCGCACCACGAGTGTTCGGCGGCGCACGCCGAGCGGCTGACCGGGGCGGAGCCGTTCGCCGGGCACTACGTACACGCCGGGATGATCGGCTTGGACGGCGAGAAGATGTCGAAGTCGAAGGGGAACCTGGTCTTCGTCTCCCGGCTCCGGGCCGACCACGTGGACCCGATGGCGGTCCGGCTGGCGCTGCTCGCCGGCCACTACCGCAGCGACCGGGAGTGGACCGACGATCTGCTCAAGGAGGGTACGAAGCGGCTGGCCCGGTGGCGGGAGGCCGCCGCCGCGCCGTCCGGGCCCGCCGGCCCGGACCTGCTGGCCGGGGTACGCGAGCGGCTCGCCGACGACCTGGACACGCCGGGCGCGTTGGCCCTGGTGGACCGCTGGGCGGAGGCCGCGCTGTCCCGGTCCGGTGCCGATCCGGCCGCGCCGGACCTGATGGCCGCCACCGTCGACGCCCTGCTCGGCATCAAGCTCTGACGTCCTCTCCGCCCTGAACGGAGGTGGGGGCGCGGCTCAGCCGAGTACCAGTCCCGGGTCCGGGTCGGCCTCCGGCGCCGGGCCGGGGACCTGGTACCGCTCGGTCAGCGTGGTCATCGGACCGGGCCAGGTCGCCTGGGCCACCTCGATCGGCCGGTGACTGGCGTCGTAGGCGACGTGCAGCAGGTGCAGCACGGGTGTGTCCGGCCGGATCTGGAGGATCTCCGCCTCTTCCCGGCTCGGCTGCCGGGCGCTGATCTGGTCGGTCGCCGACACGTAGCGCCGGCCGATCGCCTCCTCGGCCTCCTGGTAGAGCGGCCGGCCGTACGCCTCCATCCGCTCCAGACTGGTGCCGGCGGCGTCGGCGGTGCGGAACCAGGAGGCGCCGACCTCCACCGGCACCTCCTCGGTGCGTACCAGGTGCCGCCGGACGATCAGTTCGGTGCCGTCGGGCACCCCGAAGGCGTCGGCCACCTCGGGTGGGGCCGGTGCCCGGCCCACCTGCACCAACTGCTGCCGGTACCGGGCGGCCAGGTCGGCGTGGTAACCCCGGTGGCCGCCGTACCGGCCCCGGGAGAGCCGGTTGAGCCGGCGTCGGGTGCCCCGGACGTACGTGCCGGAACCCGGCTTGGTGATCAGCACCCCCTCCACCCGGAGCTGGTCGATGGCGCGCTGCACGGTCTGCTTGGCCACCCCGAACATCTCGGCGATGGCCGGGATGGACGGCAGCCGCTCACCGGCCGCCCAGTCACCGGCCCGGATCCGCGCTCGCAACTGCGCGGCGATCTGTCGGTGGGGAAACTCGGCCGCTCCCGGGTTGATCTGCACCGCTGCTCCCGTCCAGGTCTCGATCCCACAAGAACGCTAGGTTCCTAGGATGCCGTACGGGGTGTGCGCCGGGCAACCGGAACGGAGGCAACTGCGGAAAGCGAGTCCTCGTTCGGGCCGGCCACCGTCAGCGCCGACACCCGCCTGCGGCACCGCTTCCGCCGGGCACACCGCTGCTCACCTGGACGCCAGAGGCGCTACCACCCTTCGGGTAGCGCCTCTGGCGTCCAGGTCGACATGGCAGCCATCCGGGAGCGCCGGAGGCGGGGGCTGGGCGGTGGGTAGGTAGGGTGCGGCACCGCGCGCGGTGTGGTGGTCAGCCGGGGACGCCACGGGTGGAAGCGGGACGGTGTCGCGGGCGGGCGTCACCCGTCCGGGCTGGCCACGCCGGAGTGGCCGGCCCGGTGGCGCTGCCGGCGCGGCAACCCGGGTCTACCAGGAGCCGGCGGTGGGGCCGGCCGAGCCGCCGCGACGGCGCAGGTACTTCTCGAACTCCTGGGCGATCTCGTCGCCGGTCAGCGGCTGGATGCCGGCGTCGCCGACCCGTTCCTCCAGTTCGCGGACGTACTCGCCGAGTTCGGCGTCCTGCTCGGCGGCGGTGCGGACCCGCTGCTCCCACTCGGCGGCCTCCTCGGCCAGGTCCGACATCGGGACGGGCAGGTCGAGCACCTCCTCGACCCGGTGCAGCAGGGCCAGCGTCGCCTTCGGGCAGGGCGGGTTGTTGGCGTAGTGCGGCACGTGCACCCAGAACGACACGGCGTCGACCTCGGCCCGGGTGGCCGCGTCGTGCAGCACCCCGACGATCCCGGTCGGGCCGTCGTAGCGGGTCGGGGTGAGCTGGTAGCGCTCGGCGGCGTCCTTGTCCGAGGCGCTGCCGCTGATCGGCAGCGGCCGGGTGTACGGCACGTCGGCCAGCAGCGCGCCGAGCAGCACGATCCGGTTGATCTCCAAGCTGTGGCAGAGCTCCAGCACCTGCTCGCAGAAGGTGCGCCAGCGCATGCTCGGCTCGATGCCCCGGATCAGCACCACGTCCCGGTCGGTACCGTCCGGGCTGGCCCTCATGAACCGGGTGGTCGGCCACTCGACCCGGCGGGTCTCGCCGTCGGCCATCGTGATCGTCGGTCGGCTCACCTGGAAGTCGTAGAACTCCTCGGGGTCGAGTTCGGTGATCTGGCGTGCCTGCCACACCTGTTCGAGGTGTTCGACCGCCGCGGTGGAGGCGTCGGCCGCATCGTTCCAGCCCTCGAAGGCCGCGATCGCGACCGGCGAGCGCAGTACGGGCAGCCCGTCGAACTCGGTCACGCCCTACCCCCAGCGTGCGTGCCACGGCCGAGCCGGGCGGTCCGGTGCCGTCCGGTCGTGCCCGCGATGTGCCTGGTGCTGCCGTCCCTGTTGTCCCTCACGTCCGTCAGCCTACGTCCCTGACTCGGATGCGGCCCGCCGGCCGCGCCGGCTCGGTTGCCGGGGGCACGCTCCGGGTGGTCGGCCGCCATCGGGTCGGCCCGGACATCCGGGACGGAAGGGGCGATTGTCCGACCGGCCTATGTTGCGGAACGCTACGCCTACAACGGGTCGCCGGAACGACGTCAGGGCTAGCCTGGAGCCGTGCCGACTCCGCTGCGTGACGCGCTCGGCGACCGGGTGCTGGTCGCCGACGGTGCGATGGGGACGATGTTGCAGGCGGCCGAGCTGAGCCTGGACGACTTCGAGGGCCACGAGGGGTGCAACGAGATACTCAACGTGACCCGCCCCGACGTCGTCCGGCGGGTCCACGAGGCGTACCTCGCCGCCGGGGCGGACTGTGTCGAGACGAACACCTTCGGCACCAACCTCTCCGCCCTGCGCGAGTACGGCATCGAGGACCGGATCACCGAGCTGGCCGAGGCCGGCGCCCGGCTGGCCCGGCAGGCCGCCGACGCGGCGGGCACCCCGGAGCGGCCCCGGTACGTACTCGGCGCGATGGGGCCGGGGACCAAGCTGCCGACGCTGGGACACCTGGGCTACCGGGAGCTGCGCGACGCGTACCAGCGCAACGCGGCCGGACTGGTCGCCGGCGGGGTGGACGGGCTGATCGTGGAGACCTGCCAGGACCTGCTCCAGGTCAAGGCGGCGGTGGTCGGTGCCCGCCGGGCGCTGGCCGAGGCGGGCCGGGAACTGCCGGTGATCTGCCACGTCACGGTCGAGACCACCGGGACGATGCTGCTGGGCAGCGAGATCGGCGCGGCGCTGACCGCGCTGGAGCCGCTCGGCATCGACCTGATCGGCCTCAACTGCGCCACCGGGCCGGCCGAGATGACCGAGCATCTGCGCTACCTGGCCCGGCACGCCCGGATCCCGCTGTCGGTGATGCCGAACGCCGGCCTGCCGGAGTTGACCGCCGACGGGGCCCGCTATCCGCTGACCCCGGAGGAGTTGGCGGACGCGCTGGCGGGGTTCGTAGCAGGCTACGGCCTGTCCCTGGTCGGCGGCTGCTGCGGTACCACTCCGGAGCACATCCGGGCGGTGGTGGACCGGCTGGATGGCGCGGTGGCGCGGCCCCGGACGCCGGAGCCGGAGCCCGGGGTGGCGAGCCTCTACCACCAGGTGCCGTTCGCCCAGGACGCCAGCGTGCTGATGGTCGGTGAGCGCACCAACGCCAACGGCTCCAAGGCGTTCCGGGAGGCGATGCTGGCCGGGGACTGGCAGGCGTGTGTGGAGATCGCCCGGAGCCAGGCCCGGGACGGGTCGCACCTGCTCGACCTCTGCGTCGACTACGTCGGCCGGGACGGCGTACGCGACATGCGGGAGATCGCCGGCCGGTTCGCCACCGCCTCCACCCTGCCGATCATGCTGGACTCGACCGAGCCGGCGGTGATCGAGGCCGGGCTGGAGATGCTCGGCGGCCGGTGCGTGGTCAACTCGGTGAACTTCGAGGACGGCGACGGCCCCGACTCCCGGTACGCCCGGGTGCTGCCGCTGGTCCGCGAGCACGGTGCCGCGGTGGTGGCACTGACGATCGACGAGGAGGGGCAGGCCCGGACGGCCGAGTGGAAGGTACGGGTGGCGTCCCGGCTGGTCGACGACCTCACCGGCCGGTGGGGGATCGACGTGCGGGACATCCTGGTCGACTGCCTCACCTTCCCGATCGCCACCGGCCAGGAGGAGACCCGCCGGGACGGCATCGAGACGATCGAGGCGATCCGGGAGATCGCCCGCCGCTATCCCGGGGTCAACTTCACGCTCGGCATCTCGAACGTCTCGTTCGGGCTGAACCCGGCGGCCCGGCAGGTGCTCAACTCGGTCTTCCTGCACGAGTGCGTGCAGGCCGGCCTGACCAGCGCCATCGTGCACGCCAGCAAGATCCTGCCGATGGCCAGGATCCCGGACGAGCAGCGCGAGGCGGCGCTCGACCTGGTCTACGACCGGCGCCGGTCCGGCCACGACCCGGTGCAGCGGTTCATCGAACTCTTCGAGGGGGTGGACGCGGCCTCGGCCCGGGCCAGCCGGGCGGAGGAGCTGGCGGCGCTGCCGGTCGACGAGCGGCTGAAGCGGCGGATCGTCGACGGCGAGCGCAACGGGCTGGAGGCCGACCTCGACGAGGCGCTGACCAGCCGGCCGGCGCTGACCATCATCAACGAACTGCTGCTGGACGGGATGAAGGTGGTCGGCGAGCTGTTCGGCGCCGGCCAGATGCAGTTGCCGTTCGTGCTCCAGTCGGCCGAGGTGATGAAGGCCGCGGTGGGCCATCTCGAACCGCACATGGAGAAGTCCGACGACGGCGGCAAGGGCCGCATCGTGCTCGCCACCGTCAAGGGCGACGTGCACGACATCGGCAAGAACCTGGTCGACATCATCCTGTCCAACAACGGCTACGAGGTGGTCAACCTCGGGATCAAGCAGCCGGTCGCGGCGATCCTGGAGGCCGCCGAGGAGCATGCCGTGGACGCCATCGGGATGTCCGGCCTGCTGGTGAAGAGCACCGTGGTGATGAAGGAGAACCTGGCCGAGATGGCGTCCCGGGGGGTCGCCGGGCGCTGGCCGGTGCTGCTCGGCGGTGCGGCGCTGACCCGGTCGTACGTCGAGGACGACCTCCGGTCGACCTACCCGGGCGAGGTGCACTACGCCCGGGACGCCTTCGAGGGACTGTCCCTGATGGACCGGCTGATGGCGGCGAAGCGCGGCGGTGCCCCGGTGGTGGACGCCGAGCGGGAGGCGGCACTGGCCGCCCGGCGGGCCCGCCGGGACCGGCAGCGGGCCCGGGGCACGGTGGCGCTGCCGGACCTCTCCGACGACTCGGTCCGCTCCGACGTGGCGACCGACGTCGCGGTGCCGGCGCCGCCGTTCCTGGGCACCCGGGTCGTCAAGGGCATCCCGCTGGCCGACTACGCGGCCCTGCTCGACGAGCGGGCGACGTTCCTCGGCCAGTGGGGGCTGCGCGGGTCGCGCGGCGGGACCGGGCCGAGCTACGAGGAACTGGTGGAGACCGAGGGCCGGCCCCGGCTGCGCTCCTGGCTCGACCGGCTCGCCGCCGACCGGGTACTGGAGGCGGCGGTGGTCTACGGCTACTTCCCGGCCTACTCCGACGGCAACGACCTGGTGCTGCTCGACGAGCGGGGCGCCACCGAACGGGCCCGGTTCAGCTTCCCCCGGCAGCGGCAGGAGCGCCGGCTCTGCCTCGCCGACTTCTTCCGGCCCCGGGGCGACCAGCTCGACGTCGTCGCGCTGCAACTGGTCACCGTCGGGCAGCCGATCAGCGAGTACGCCGCGAAGCTCTTCGCCGGTGACGAGTACCGGGACTACCTGGAGGTGCACGGGCTGTCGGTGCAGCTCACCGAGGCTCTCGCCGAGTACTGGCACCGCCGGATCCGGGCCGAGCTGACCCTGCCCGACGGCCGTACCGTGGCCGACGACGACCCGGACGACCTCGCCGGGCTGTTGCGTACCGACTACCGGGGCTGCCGGTACGCGTTCGGTTATCCGGCCTGCCCGGACCTGGAGGACCGGGCGAAGCTGGTCGAGCTGCTCGGCGCGGAGCGGATCGGGGTCCGGCTCTCCGAGGAGTTCCAGCTCGTGCCGGAGCAGGCGACCGACGCCATCGTGGTGCACCATCCGGAGGCCAGCTACTTCAACGCCCGGTAACCGGCGGAGGTAGCCCGGTAACCGGCGGAGGTAATTGCCGGCGAACTCCGGCGCGGTCGGGAACGCCGTGGATAGCCTCCGGATGGAGACCGAATCCGTCTCGTGCCCGGTCACGGTCGCCGCCGAGGGGGTGCCATGGCCACGTCGTTCACGCTGGACCGGCCGGGCGGGCCGGCGGCGGACGGGCTACCGGTCGCCTCCGCCGCCCAGCGGTGGATCCTCCGGGCGGTGGCGATCTGCGACGACCCGTGCCAGATCTGGTTCGTGGAGCGGATGACCGACCGGTCCGGTCCGGGGCTGCACGACGACGTCGAGGCGCTGATCGCCCGGGGTGCGCTCGTGGACTCGCCCGGCGGTCTGCGGCCCGGCTCGGTCGAGCTGCGCGATGCCGTACGCCGGGGAATCCCGCCGTCGTTGCTGGCCGCGCTGCACAACCGGGCGGCCGGCGTACTGGCCGACGGGGCGCGCGCGGCAGCCGCCGCCGAGCACCTGCTCCGGGTGCTGGAGGTGGCCGGGCGGGTCGACGTACCCCTGGTCTCCCGGCTGGTCGCCGATCCGGCGGTCGATCCGTCGACGGCGGCCGATCTGCTGCTGGCAGCCCGGGCCGGTCAGGATCCCGCGCTCGGTCCGGAGCTGCGCCGGGACTGGGCGCTGGCTGCGGTTGACCACCTGATGCTGGCCGGCCGGATCGAGCCGGCGCTGGCGATCCTCGGCGACGAGATCGCGGCCGATCGGGCCGGGGCCGGATACCGGGCGTTGCTGCTCGGCCGGCTCGGCGCCTGGTACGCCACCGGCCGGCCGTCGCTGGCCTTCGACTACCTGGACCGGGCCCTGGCCCAGCCCGACCTGCTGCCCGGGCACCGGAGCTGGCTGCTGAGCACGCTGGCGGCGGTGGCGGGCCGGCTCGGTCGGCCGGATCTGGAGTCGCTGCTGGCGGCGGCGGACCGGGCCCACGCCGACGCGCCGAGCCCGGACGGCGAGATCCGGTTGGCGCTGGCCCGGGCCGGCAATGCGCTGGCCGGCGGGGATCTGCCGGCCGCCCGGCAGGTGCTCGGCCAGGTCGACCCGAGCGCGCCGGCGGCCCGGGCCCAGGCCGCCTTCCTGCGGGCCGAACGGATCGCCTGCCAGCTCGCCTGCGGCGAGTACGACGAGGCCGGCACGGCACTGCGGTTCGCGGAGGTGGATCTGGGCAGCCTGGGCGGGGCGGCCCAGCCGATGCTGGCGGCGCTGGACTGCCGGCTCCGGGTGGCCGCGGGTGAACTTCCGGAGGCGTCGGCCCGGGCCGGCCTGGCGTTGCGGCGCTGTCCCGCCGGCCAGCTCGCCGACGAGGTCCACGCCGAGCTGCTGGCGGTACGGGTGGAGGTGGCGTTCCGGCAGGGCGAGCCGGAGACCGCCCGCGAGCTGCTGGCCGGCGTCGAGCCGCCGATGGATTGGCCTGACGCCGTGGCGTGGGTACGGCTGGCCGGCGCCGCCGCCTTCGACCCGGAGCCCGGCCGGCACGCCGGGTTGCTCCGGGCGGCCGTCGACACGCTGGCCCGGTCGGTACGCCCCCTGCTGCTGGTCCCGCAGCAGGCGCCGGCGCTGACCCGGGCCGCGTCGCTGCTCGGCGACCCGCACCGGGCGCGGCAGCTCGCCGACCAGCTGGTCCGGATCGCGGAGCGGGTGGACAGCGGACTGTGGTGGGGCGTCGCGCAGCACGTCGCCGGGCTGGTGGAGCAGGATCCGGTGCTGCTCCGCAGCGCGGTGGGGCAGTTGCGTACCACCTCGGCCCGGCCGGCGTTGGCCGACGCGCTGCACGACCTGGCCGGTACGCCCGGCACCGGGCGGGCGGAGGCCCGGCGGGCGGCCGAGGAGGCCGCCGCGCTGTTCGGCCGGCTCGGTGCGACCGGTGACCAGGAGCGGGCGGTCCGCCGCGGGCGAGCCCTGGTGGCGTCGGAGCGCCGGCACCGGGCCGGCCGGCACGGCGCCGGGTTCGGCGCGTTGACCGCCGCCGAGACCCGGGTCGCCGAACTGCTGGCCGGCGGGGCGACGAAGCAGCAGGCGGCGGCGAGCCTGTTCGTCTCCTTCCACACCGTCGACGCCCAGCTCCGGGCGGTGTACGCGAAACTGGGCGTGCGGAACCGGCTGGAACTGGCCCGGTTGTGGGCCGCCCGGGAGGACCGGACCCGGCCCACCCCGGCAGGACCCGAGCCGGCCGGGCCCGTTCCGGCGCCGGGCGAGCCGGTGGGGCGCGACTGATCCGGCCGGTGCGACCCGGGCGGGTCCGGTGCGGTGCTGCCCCGGATCAGGAGGCGATCGGCCGCTTCGTCCGCGGGATCGACTCGACCAGCGAGCGGGGCAGGTTGAGGGTGTCGGCGGCGACCTGCGGCGGGGTGTTCGCCATCCACTGGGCCAGCGAGATGTCCTCGAACCGTGGGTTGCGGAACATCTCCAGGAACACCAGCGGCTCGCTGCCGGTGTTCTCGATGTAGTGGCCGTACGCGAACGGCACGTAGCCGACGTCGCCGGACCGGTAGTCGAAGGTCCGGTTCACGCCGGAACCGGCGAAGACCCCCATCCGGCCGGAACCGGAGATGTAGTACTGCCACTCGTCGTCGGTGGGATGCCAGTGCAGTTCGCGCATCGCGCCGGGCTCGATCTCCACCAGTGCCGCGCAGATGGTGGTGGAGGCGGCGAAGTTCGTCACGTCGGCGATCCGTACCGTGCCGCCGTCGAAGCGCTCGGGTGCTTGGGCGTGCAACCGGTGCTTGAAGGTACGCGGCACGTCCCCGGTGGGGCTGATCACCCGGTCCGAGTCGAGCGGGGGCGGTACCTGCCCCCGGAAGATGTACTTCTCCTTCTCCGGCAGGTCGGCGAGCTGCTCCGTACGCCAGCCGAAGTTCTTCGCGATCACCTCCTTCGGGGTGTGCGCGAAGAAGTCGCTGATCAGGAAGGTGCCGTTCTCCGAGAAGGCGCCGTCGTCGAAGACGAGCAGGAACTCCACCCCGTCGTCGAGAGCCTGAATGTGGTGCGGCACCCCCTTCGGGAAGAACCACAGATCGCCCTGGGAGACGTCGTCGAGGAAGTTGCGCCCCTCCTGGTCGACCGCGCCGATCCGGCAGCTTCCGGCCAGCACGTACGCCCACTCGGCCTGCTTGTGCCAGTGCAGCTCGCGGTAGGCGCCCGGTTCGAGGGCCATGTCGACCCCGGAGAGGGTGCTGGCGATCGGCAACTCGCGCTGGGTCACCTCGCGGGTCCAGCCGCCCTCCTCGATCCGGGTGTGCGCGTTGGAGAACGAGAACCTCAGGTTGGGCACCGTGCCCCGGTCGGTTGGTGGCGGTACCAGCAAATCCGGGTTCTGCCGGTCCAGCCCGACGTTTCGAGGTCCGACGTCGAGGCCGCCCGCGGTACCGCGTTTCGGCTCGGGCAGGTCGTCGCGCGACGTTCGGCTCATACCAGTTCTTCCCTTCGTCGACTGATTTCCGGTGGTCGGATCCGATGCACGTGCTCGTGTTGCGGCGGCCGCGGGGTGGCCGCGCCGAGCAGGAGCGTCCGGACCAGCCGGGATCCGCCGTGCAGCCCGACGGCGGCCGGGATGGCGAAGCAGGTCAGGGCCAGCACCAGCACTGTCCAGAGTGGTGCGCCGGTCAGCGCGGCACCGACGGTCAGTACGGTGAGGGCGCCGAGGTTGCGCCGGGTCCGGCCCAGCGGAACGGTCATGGGACTCCTCTCGGATGGTCGCGCGGTCGCTCCCGGCCTGCGGCGGGGGGCGTGGCCGCCGCTCGGCACCGGACGGGAGTGCGGCGGGCCGCGCCGAGCGTGGCGGCCACGGCGCCGGCGGTGGCCGCGATCCTGGGCGGGGCTCCGGCGGCCGGCTCAGTCGCCGGCGGTTGCGGCCCGGTCGGTTGCGGTCCGGTCGGTTGTGGCCCGTCCCGACAGGGCGTTGGTTGTCGTCACGCCTCCGGTCTAGCCGGGAACCGCGGCGACAATCTCACGTGATCGCGGGAAATGCGGCTCGGCGCGGCGCGGCGCGGCGCACGGGCCGGCCGGTGCACGGGGGCCGGCGCACTCCGCATACCTGGTACCGCGCCGCCGCATACTTGTGGCGGGTCTCCGGCCGCTCACCGGGCGGGGTTTGGCCCGGTGCCCACCCTGGGAAGTGTTCTGGTCCGTCGACCCGTGGGAGGCCGCGATGCGTCCGTTGCGCCGTACCGACCGGTTCTGGCCGCCGCTCGCGCTGATCGTGACGCTGGTCGTCGCGGGCGCCTGCTTCGCCGGGGGGACGGGCGAGGACGATCCGTCGGTGCCGGGCGATCAGGGAACGCCCGCCGCGAGCGGCAGCGCCGGGGCCGGGGCCGACGGCACCATGAGTGTGGACGAGTTCGAGCGCGACATCGAAGGTGCGGTGCGGGTCGCCGAGGAGTACTGGACGGGGCGGTTCGAGGCGGCAGGGGAGCGGTTCCGACCGATCCGCCGGATCGTCACCTACCAACGAGACGGCGAGGTCGACTGTGCCGGCCAGGTACTGCCGCGCAACAACGCCGTCTACTGCTCGGCGGGCGACTTCATCGCGTACGACGTCAACTGGGCGGTCGCCGCGTTCCGGCAGGTCGGCGACGCGTTCCTGTACTACCTGCTCGGGCACGAGTACGCGCACGGCGTGCAGGTGCGGCTCGGCATCCGGTACGACTTCACCATCCAGCAGGAGTTGCAGGCCGACTGCATGGCCGGGGCGTACCTCGGGGACTCCGTGCGGGCCCGGGCGTTGACGATCGAGGACGGCGACCTCGACGAGCTGGGCGCCGGGCTGCGGGCGGTCGCCGACGAGCCTGGCCAGCCCTGGTTCGCCGAGGGAGCGCACGGGACCGCGCAGCAGCGCACCGACGCGTTCTTCGCCGGCTACCAGCGCTCGCTGGACGCCTGCGACCTCGGCTGAGCGACCGGCCGGCCAGACCGGTGAGGCGCCCGGCCCGGCCGGCCCGGCTGAGGCATCCGCCACACTTCCGGGCCGGTACCGGGAGATCATCCACCCGCGTTGGCAGGATCGGACCCGGCAGCTCGCGTCCGATCCGGGAGGAAGCCCTGAACAGCCAGCATCTCGCCGCAGTGCTCTTCGACATGGACGGCACGCTGGTGGACAGCGAGCGGTTGTGGGACATCGGGCTCCAGGAACTCGCCGCGCACTACGGCGGCACGCTCTCCGAGGCGGCCCGGCTCGCCATGGTCGGCACCGACATGGCCGTCTCGATGGAGATCCTGCACACCGACCTGGGCCAGCCGTGGCGGGACCCGGCGGTCAGCGCCGCCTGGGTCGACCGCCGGGTCGGCGAGCTGTTCCTGACCGACCTGAAGTGGCGGCCCGGGGCGCTGGCCCTGGTGACCGCGGTACGCGCCGCCGCGGTACCGGCCGCGCTGGTCACCTCCACCCGGCGCGCGGTGGTGGAGATCGCATTGGAGACGCTCGGCCGGGACACCTTCGACGTGGTGGTCTGCGGTGACGAGGTGGCCGCCACCAAGCCGGACCCGGAGCCGTACCTGACGGCGGCCCGGCTGCTGGACGTGCCGATCTCCCGCTGCGTGGCGATCGAGGACTCGCCGGCCGGGGTGGCCAGTGCGCTCGCCGCCGGAGCCGCCGTACTCGCCGTGCCGCACGCGGTGCCGATCGACCCGGCCGACGGGGTACGCCTGCTGGAGACGCTGACCGAAGTCGACCTGGACCTGCTCTCCGGCCTGCTCTCCCCGCTCGACCTGCCCCGCTGACCACGCGCTGAGCCGGTGCCCCGGGCGCCGCCACGGCTTTCGACCCGCCGGGCACCGTAGCCGGAACCCGGCCGGGCGGCGCCCGGGTCCGGGACGCGGCCAGCGGCGTCCAGCAACGGAACGTGGCCGGGGCCGGCGTCCAGCAACCGAACGCCGCCGGCGGCGGCGTACAGGAACGGAAACGCGGCCGGGGGCGGCGCCCGTCCCGACGCCGCCCCCGGCCCTGCTGCCCACGGACCCCCACGGCCGCAGGCCGGCCCGCTACTCGTGCGCGATCGCGCCGAGCACGTTCAGCCGAGCGGCGCGGATCGCCGGCAGCACCGCCGCGATCACCCCGACCACGGCCGCCAGGCCGAGGAAGACGCCCATCTCGGTCCACGGCAGCACCAGGTTGGTGATGCCGTCCTCGCGTAGCGCCCGGACCACGGCGGCGCCGAGCCCGGTGCCGACCGCCACCCCGAGCAGGGCACCGAAGACCGAGATCACCACCGCCTCGACGGTGATCATCCGCATGGTCTGACTCCGCCGCAGGCCGATGGCCCGCAGCAGACCCAGCTCCCGGGTCCGCTCCAGCACCGACAGCGCGAGCGTGTTCACGATGCCGAGTACGGCGATCACGATCGCCAGCGCCAGCAGGATCTGAATCATCGTCAGCAGACCGTCGAGCTGGCCGGCCTGCTGCTCGATGAAGTCGGCCCGGTCGGCTACCGACACCTCGGGGCTGTCCGCGAGCAGCGTCTCGACCCGCGGCATCACCTCGTCGACCGAGGCGCCCGGCGCCAGCTTCAGGTACGCCTGCGTCGGCTGCGGCACCGCGAAGTTCGCCGCCGCCGAGGCCGGAACGACGAACCCGCCGAACAGGTCGGACTCGGCGTAGATGCCGCTCACCGTGTAGGTCCGGGCATCGCCCCGGGACAACTGCACCGGCAGGGTGTCCCCGACCGACAGGCCCCGGTCCTTCGCGGTCTTCGAGTCGACCATGAGCTGGTTGGGGCCGAGCGAGTCGATGCTGCCGGCGGTCGGGGTGGCCCGGTAGATCTCCCGCAGCGCGGGCACGCTGCTGGTCGCGGTGATCCAGCCCTGCTTGCCGCCGATGACCGCGCGGTCGCCGTACAGGCCGGCCACCATGGCCACGCCGGGTAGCTCGGCGGCCTGGTCCAGCACCGCCGGGTCGAAGCTCGGCGGCCGGGGGCCGGTCTGCGCCCCGGAGATCACCAGCTCGGCCTGGATGGTGTCCTCGGCCAGCGCCGTGATGCTGCTCTTGGCCGAGTCGAGGATCACCGTCACGCCGGTGACCAGGGCGATGCCGACCATCAGCGCGGCGGCGGTGATCGCGGTACGGCGCGGGTTGCGGCCCGAGTTCAACCGGCCCAGCTTGCCCGGCACCGACCAGGAGAAGAGCCGGCCGAGCAGCCCGACCACCGGTCGGCTGATCAGCGGGGTCAACAGGGCCACCCCGACGAAGGAGAGCAGCACGCCGCCGAGGATGGTCAGCAGGGTGTTGCCCCCGGTGCCGCTGAGGCCGAGCGCCATCAGGGTGCCGCCGAGCGCGGCCACCACCGCGCCGGCGGCCGAGATCTTCGTCAGCGGCCGGTCCGGCGTCGCCACGTCCTGCATGGCGGCCACCGGCGGGATCCGGGCGGCCCGCATCGCCGGAAGTACCGCCGCGATGACCGTGACGACCAGGCCGACCGCGAAGGAGCTGATCACCGCGGCCGGTGGTACGCCCAACCCGGCCAGTTGCAGCCCACCGGCGGTCTGCCCGAAGACGTACGCCAGCAAGGCGCCCACGCCGATCCCGGCGCCGAGCCCGAGTACCGAGGCGACCAGGCCGATCGCGACGGCCTCGACCAGGACCGAGCCGATCACCTGGCGGCGGCCGGCGCCGATCGCCCGGAGCAGCGCGAGTTCCCTGGTGCGCTGGGCGACGATGATCGAGAACGTGTTCAGGATCAGGAAGATGCCGACGAAGAGGGCCACCCCGGCGAAGCCGAGCAGGATGTTGTTGAAGAAGGCGAGCCCCTCCTTCAGCCCGGCAGAGGCGTCCTCGGAGAGCTGCTCGCCGGTCTTGACCACGTAGCCGTCGCCGAGGGCGCCGGCGATGTCGTCGCGCAGCTTCGCCGGGTCGACCCCGTCGGCCGCCTTGACGCTGAGCTCGGAGAAGACGCCGGGCTGGCCCAGCATCAGCTCCTGGGCGACCCGTTCGGTGAACGCGACCTCCTGGGCGCCGCCGAGGCTGTCCCGGTCACCGCTGTAGCCGTAGATGCCGACCACGGTGAACTCGCGCTTCGGCTGCAGGGTCAGGATGCCGACCCGGTCGCCGACGGCGAGCTTGGCCGCCTTGGCCACCCCCGCGTTGACGACCACCTCGTTGTCGGCGGTGGGGCCCCGGCCCTCGCGCAGTTGGACCTGACCGCTCTCGCCGGTCCAGTTGGAGCCGATCTGGGGCGGGCCGACGGAGGTCAGCACCTTGCCGTTGCTGCCGATCACCCGGGCGCCGTCGGCTGCGGCCACCCCGGTGGCGCTGGCCACCCCGGGCACCTTACGAACCTGCTCCAGAGTGCTGGCCGGGAAGGTGGCGGCGACCTCCATTCCCTCCATCTCGCTGACGTCGATCTTCGGCTTGGCGCTGACGCCGACGTCGGTGCCGGCGTACGCGTCGCTGAAGACGGTGTCGAAGGACCGGCCCAGGGTGTCGGTGAGGACGAAGGCGCCGGAGACGAACATCACGCCGAGCACGACGGCCAGGCCGGAGAGAACCAGCCGGACCTTGCGGGCGAGCAGGCTCTTCAGGGTCGCGCGCAGCATCAGAGCCCCGCCTCGGCGAGCCCGTCGAGCTTCTTCATGGTGTCCAGCACGGTCTCCGGGGTCGGTTCGATGAGTTCGGAGACGATCTGGCCGTCGGCGAGGAAGATCACCCGGCCGGCGTAGGAGGCGGCCACCGGGTCGTGCGTGACCATCACGATGGTCTGCTGGTATTCCGCGACGGAGCGGCGCAGGAAGCCGAGCACCTCGGCGCCGGCCCGGGAGTCCAGGTTGCCGGTCGGCTCGTCGGCGAAGATCACCTCGGGACGGGAGGCGAGTGCCCGGGCACAGGCGACCCGCTGCTGCTGCCCGCCGGAGAGCTGGGCCGGGCGGTGCCCCAACCGGTCCCGCAGCCCGACGGTGTCGATGACGGTGTCGAGCCATTCCGTGTCGGGTTTACGACCGGCGATCGAGAGCGGCAGCAGGATGTTTTCCAGCGCGGTCAAGGTGGGCAGCAGGTTGAACTGCTGGAAGATGAAACCGACCTTGTCCCGGCGCAGTTTGGTGAGACCCGCATCACCGAGTCCGGTTACGGCGGTGTCGCCGATATGGATCGTCCCCCGGGTTACCGAGTCGAGGCCGGCGAGGCAGTGCATCAGGGTGGACTTGCCGGATCCGGACGGTCCCATGATGGCGGTGAACCGGGCCCTTTCGAATTCCGCATTCACGCCGCGCAGCGCGACGACCTGTGCCTCCCCGCTGCCGTACACCTTCCACACGTCGTTGGCCCGGGCGGCCATCTGGGCACCTCGAGCTACCGTCGCGGTCACTTTCATCTCCCCCTAGACATTCTTGGTCCGGCCGGACCACCTGGTCCGACCGGCAGCATCCATCCTCGGCGACCCGGGCAACCCCGGCGTCCGTCCCGCGACGGAGTTCGACGCGGAAAATTCGCTGCGGGTGCGCCCTGATACCGAATCAGGGTTGCCCCTGACTGGTATGTGTCGGAGCCGTCAACTCCGCCGGTGTCGGCATCCCGGCGGGCCGGGGCTACGACTCGCCGGCGTTCGCCGATCTCGTTCGTGGTCCGGATCGGCTCGGCATTTCACGGTCCGATTCCTCATCGGGCGGATACGTTTGGTTGCGGCCCCACTGTCCGGCTCCGGCTGCCGGATCTCGGGACGGGTCGTATCAGTGTGTCATGATCCGCTTGCGCTGTGCGTCGATCGCCGGAACGTCGATCCGGTCCGCTCCGCTGCCCCCGTCGTCGCGGTCATGTCGTCCCCTCCGTCCGCCCGGGCGGCGGAACCTCCGCCACCCTCGCCGTACCTGAGGAAAACGGTAGCCGCGGGAAGCCGGCGGGCCGTCGTGCGCCGGGATGGTCTTCGGGTACGCCCCCGTGCCCCGGGCCGGTCCTCCGGCTGGACGACTCCACGGCCGGCGGGTCGTACGCCCTCCGGGCCGTCGGGCCTACTCCTCCAGGGTGGTACGCCGCCCGCCGACTACGCCTGCCGGACGGCCCCACCCGGAGCACGACTCAGGGTTGGTCGGCCGGGCCGTCGGGACCGTCGGCGGGCGTGCGCGACCGACCTCGGGACGGTGAACGGGTGTCGGGGGTTCGGGACGACACCGGCGTCGGGGCGGCGGCCGGTCGGTCGATCGAGCTGGGCTCCGCTCGCGGGGACGGCACCTTCACGAGCCGATCAAGCGGAACGGCCGTGGCGGCACCGTCACGCGCCGGGCCGGACCAGCCCGGTCTCGTAGGCCAGCACCACCGCCTGGACCCGGTCGCGGAGGCCGAGCTTGGTCAGCACGTGCCCGACGTGGGTCTTGATGGTCGTCTCGCTGACCGACAGCACCCGGGCGATCTCCGCGTTGGAGAGCCCCCGGGCCACCTGGACCAGCACCTCACGCTCCCGCTCGGTGAGCACGCCGATCGCCTTGGGCGGGGTGGCGTCCGGGTCGGGCAGGGTCTCGGCGAACCGGTCCAGCAGCCGCTTGAGGATCCGGGGCGCCACCACCGCCTCGCCGGCGGCGACGGTGCGGATGGCGGTGACCAGGTCCTCGGCGGGTACGTCCTTGGCCAGGAAGCCGCTCGCCCCGGCCCGGAGCGCGCCGACGACGTACTCGTCGAGGTCGAAGGTGGTCAGGATGAGCACCCGGACCGGCAGCCGGGCGTCGATGATCGCCCGGGTGGCGGCGACCCCGTCCATCCGGGGCATCCGGATGTCCATCAGCACCACGTCGGGGAGCAGACGTCGGGACAGGTCGACCGCCTCGACGCCGTCCCCGGCCTCGCCGACGATGTCCAGGTCGTCCTCCGCGCCCAGCACCATCCGGAATCCGGTACGCAGCAGCGGCTGGTCGTCGGCGAGCAGGACGCGTACCGGCCGGCCGGAGTCCCTGCCGTCACTCATGCCGGCACTCCGCTTCGCTGCGTGCC
>NZ_JBDJAV010000033.1:0-109425 GCF_039649625.1 Plantactinospora sp. ZYX-F-223
CCCGATCCCCACCACCGCGATCGGCTCGGACGCCGCCGGTGTCGACCTGTTCCGGTCCCGTCCGTCCGCCGGGAGCGCCAGTGCGCGGGCGGCGGCGGCGATGGTCGGATGCTCCCAGGCGAGGGCGGTGGATACGTCGCGGCCGAGCCACCTCGACAGCCGCTCCGCGACGCTGACCGCCCGCATCGAGTCCAGGCCGAAGTAGCTGAATGACTGGTTCGGCGAGACGTCCCGTACGGCGCAGCGTGCCGACTCCGCTATCAGCAGTCGTAGCTGGTTCTCGATCTCCGCCGGAGTGCGGGTCGGCGAGGCGGTATCGGCGGAGGAGTAGGAGACGGTGGCGTGCTCCGGCGGCGGAGCCGGAGTCTGCTCCGCCGTGGGTGGTGCGATGTCATCGCCGACTTCGTCGGCGCCGATGGGTACCGGCGGCGGATAGCCGCCTTCGAGGTATCTGGCCCGAGCAGCCTTGCGCTGGATCTTGCCACTCGACGTCGTGGGAAGGGCGCCCGGCCGGACAAGCACGATCGTGTCGGCGGCCAACTGATGTTCTTCGACGATCCGACGGCGGATGGTCGCGGCCATCCGGGCGCGATCGGCGGCCCCGGTCCGGCGTCGCGGCAGTTCCTGGACGATCACGAGCGAGGGCTCGCCCGCCACCGGGACGGCGAACGCGGCGCAGCGCGTCGAGCCGAGCGCGGGATCGCTGTCCATGCTCGTGGCCTCGACGTCCTGCGGGTGGACGTTGCGTCCCCGGAAGATCATCATGTCGTCCACGCGGCCCGCGATGTACAGCTCGCCGTCGATCATCGCCCCGAGGTCGCCGGTGCGCAGGTACCGCTCCTTACCGGGGCCGATGGTGTTGTGGAACGTCCGCTCGGTGGCCTCGGGGTTGTCGAGGTATCCGCCGGCCACGCTCTGGCCGCCGAGCCATATCTCACCAACCCGGTCGGCGCCGGTACGACCGCCGGTCGATGGATCGACGATCTCCACCACGACGCCGGGCATCGGGCGCCCCGAGCTGACCAATGGCTGTGCCTGCGCCAGATCGGTCGGCGGCAACAGCCGGCCCGCTGCCAGCCCGGACCTTGAGACGTAGCGCACGACCGGATCGGCACCGATCGTGCTGGCCGACACCGTCAGGGTGTTCTCCGCCAGGCCGTAGGCGGGAACAAAGCTCGACCTGCGGAATCCGCAGCCGGTGAAGGCACGCGTGAAGGCTTCGAGCGTGCTCAGCCGTACCGGCTCGGCGCCGTTGATCGCCCGGGTCCAGGTGGAGAGGTCGAGGTGCTGCCTGGTCTGTTCGTCGATCCGGTCGACGCACATCTGATACGCGAAGTTCGGGGCGAAACTGACCACCCCGCCGTACCGCGTGATGGCCTCCAACCAGCGCAGCGGTGAGCGGATGAAGGCCGCGGACGCCAGGTGGGTCGACGGGAACATCGAGTACAACGGGTAGATCAAGCCCGAGATCAAACCCATGTCGTGGTAGAGCGGGAGCCAGTTGACGCCCCGCACCTCCGGGTCGAAGGAGTAACAACTCTGCGCCGACCGGGCGTGGGCGAGCAGGTTGCCGTGGGAGACCATCACACCCTTGGGCGAACCGGTCGAGCCCGAGGTGTACTGGAGGAACGCCAGTGCGTCGCCGGCCGCGCCGGGCGGATTCCAGTCCAGCCCGGAGCCCTCGGCGACCTCCTGGCGGACGGACACCCAGCGTGCGTGCCACAGCGATGATCCGGACTGCTCGGTCAGGTCGGCCGGCACCTGGTTCGACTCCGCCTCGTCCGACAGCACGACGGCGGCGTCGCAGTCGCGCGCAATCGCCTCGATGCGGTCGTAGCGGCCCGAGGCGGCCGGTGGGTATGCGGGTACCGCCACGAGTCCGGCGTGGATGCTGGCGAAGAAATAGGTGATGTAGTCCAGGCCCGGCGGGCACAGCATGAGCACCCGGTCGCCGGGCTTGGCCACCTGGCTGAGCATGGCAGCGACATCTCTGGCGCGAGCTTCGAGCCGGCCGTAGGTCAACTCGGACACCACGGGCTGGGCGGAGCCCGCATATTCGAGGAACCGGAACGCGAGCCGGTCGGGTTCCTGCTCGGCGCGTTGCCGGAGCAGCTCTGTGACTGTCCGCGGGCCTGGAGCTGAGCGTGCGGTCACGGCTGCATCCCCCGTCCTCGTACATTCGCACCCCGCGCTTGACGACGCGAGATGTCTGACGGCACTTGGGTATTGGCGTCGGGTACGAGTGTGCGGCGCGGGGGACTAGAAGATCTTCCAATTCTTGCCGGATTACCAGCGCGCGGCCGCACCCCGCAGTGCCAGCTCTCGCCGGGTCGAGACATCGGCGCGGCCGGACGGCAGTCCTACCGTCCACTGTGGATGCCTTACTGTCGGTCATCGACGTGCGTATGCTGACTGGCGTTGCACCGCAGGGTTGGCGGCGCTCGTCGGCCAGTGTGAGGAGGACTCGTGACCGGGGCCACCAGCACCGACGGCATTGTGGAAGATCACTTGATCCTGGACAACGCTCGGCTGAGCAACCCGCACGAGCTCTACCGAGTGCTGCGTGCGCAGCGACCGGTCGTGCGCGTCACCGTGCCGTCCGGGATCCGGGCCTGGTTGGTCACCCGCCATCAGGATGTGCGGGCCGCGCTCGCCGACCCGCGGCTGGCCAAGGACAGCGCGTCGATCATCCGCCGGCTGGAGCATCACACGGACCCGAGTCGGTACCCCGCGGTGGCCAACTCGTACGCCGAGCACATGCTCAACGCCGACCCGCCCGACCACACCAGGCTGCGGCGCCTGGTCGGCAGGGCGTTCACCCCGCGCGGCATCGCGCAGTACCGGCCGCGCATCGCGCAGATCGCGGGTGAGCTGCTGGACGCGGTGGCGGCCGAGGCGGCCAGCACCGGCGGTACGGTCGATCTGCTGGACAGTTTCGCCTTTCCGCTGCCGATAACCGTGATCACCGAACTGCTGGGTGTACCGCTCGACCGACGTGACGAATTCCGCGAGTGGTCGAACGCGAGCCTGTCCAGCGCCGCCGCAGCACCGCGCCGGTACGAGGCGATGGCCGCATACCTACAGGACCTTATCGACGAGAAGCGGCGCCATCCCGGTCCGGACATGCTCTCGACGTTCGTCGCCGCGGGCGAGGACGCCGACCGGCTCTCCGATCGGGAGGCGGTCGCGATGGTGTTTCTGCTCCTGATCGCCGGCCACGAGACCACGGTCAACCTGATCGGCAACGGCGTCCTCGCGCTGCTGCGCCACCCCGAGCAGCTGGCCGCGCTGCGCGCCGATCCCTCACTCACCCCGCAGGCGGTGGAGGAGTTCCTGCGCTACGACGGCCCGATCAACATGGCCACCCTCCGCTACACCACCGAACCCGTCGTGTTCAGCGGCACGACGATTCCCGCGGGTGAGGTCGTCTTCGTCGCGCTGGCCTCGGCAAACCGCGATGTCGAGCAGTACCCGGACGCCGACCGGCTCGACATCCGGCGGGAAGCGGGAAACCTCGCATTCGGCCACGGCCTCCACTACTGCCTCGGCGCCCCGCTGGCCCGATTGGAGGGCGAGATCGCCTTCAACGCGCTGCTGGCCCGGTTTTCGCACCTGGAACTGGCCCGCGCGCCCGGCGAGCTCTCCTGGCGCTCGGGCACCCTCATCCGCGGCCTGACCGAGCTGCCTATCCGGATCGGTCGCTGACCTTCCTGCTCTCCCGCTGGGCTGTCGTCGGAGCGGTCGACGTGGGGCGGCGCACGGCCGGACCCCGCGCGGCGGCGCAGTCCAGGTCGAGATGGGCAGGTGTGCGAGAAGCGGCTCAGCCGACCAGCAGGTCGAAATAGTCCTGGATGTCGGCGTCGGTGACCACGCCGCGGGCGGCGAGAATGTCGAGGCACCGGATGACGAGTTCGAAGGAGAAAAAGACCGCGTCGGCGAAGATGGCGAGGTATTTCACCTGCTCCGTGGCCATCTCCGGGGACACCGGGTTTTTGATGTAGACAGCATCGCCGTCGACAGCCTGGTTCCACGTCATATCCTTCGGCAGCTTGCCGAAACGGGAGTGGTTGATGCCGGTGGACTTGACGAAAAGGAGCTTGTGGAAGAAGAACCCCCGTGAGCGCAGGTAGCTGTCCAGGCCGCCGATGTTTGGCTCGTTGTCGTACAACTGCATGAACCGGACCTCGGGGATGATCACCACAGCGTCCGCGAGTCGCTTCTGCCCGCCTCGCATCGCCTCAACCTCGTAGCCCTGGCAGTCGATCTTGAGCAGGTCGACATTTTCCATCTCGGGCAGGTCATCGATCCGGTGGGTCTCCATGTCGATCGTCCTCACCAGCGTGGTTTCGTCGCGCCACCGGTCGATGAAGTCAATTGACGGCCTATGGATCGGGTACATGCTGCTGAACGCGTCATTCCCAAAGATGTGCAGGGTCGCCGCGCCACCCTGGCCGATGGCGTTGGGGAGGTAGTGCTCGTTGTCCCGCTTGGTCTTCAGCAGCTTCTGGTACGCGTCCTCCTGCGGCTCGACGCCCCACAACTCGCACAAGCCCTGTTCAACAAGAGTCTGGTAGGGGGGCCGGTCCCACCCCAGCGGATTGGCGCCGACGTCCAGGATTCGGGGCAACCGCTCGGGCTTCACGAGCTCAACCAGAGCCGCCGATCGCTTCGCGTCAATATTACCGGCCATGACCGACCACATCCAGACGTGGACTGGAGCCTTTAGTGCCAACAGCTTCGCACCCCGCCGTGCTCGTCATCAAGTCGCGGCCGAAGGTATGGACGCGGCTGGAAATGAACCGTCGTCGGTTCGAGCCCGGCCCGACCGCCGCCGGCACGAACACGTTCGACTCCCACCACGGGCCCGGTCGACGACCACGGCCCACGAAGTCGCCAGCAACAACCCATGAGGGACTAAGCGGACGTGGTAGCCCCGGTGCTGCAGAGCCTGCCCGATCCTGGTCACCCCGGAAGGATTTGCCGAATGGATGTAAACGGTCCCGATGTCAAACAGGAACGTCTCGCCGCCATCCTGACCGAGCGACCTGCATCGCTGACCGCCGGACGTGGATCCGCCTCGGTACGTCCTGTCTTGCTGCCATGCGTGCGCGAAGGCTGGTCGCCGACGGCCGTCGAGGACCGCGGGCGCCGTGAGGCCTCCTGCAGACGGTGGTCGCTTTGATGGTCAACTGCCGGTACCGTGCCAACAGCCATCGCGCGGTGGACAGTTGGGGGAGCGGACATGGGTGCGAAGACGGCGATGCTTGCCTTCACCGATGGGGACCTGCTCCCGGCGGTGCTCGGCGCGACGTCCTGCGATCCGGCCGAGGCTGAGGAAGTCGTGCGGCGGGCCCACCCGGGGTACGAGGTGACCCGCGTCGGCGACGGCACGCTGTTCGATCGGCTCTACCCGCCGGATGACATCACCTACGCGACCGTGCTGGCCGGAGCCGAGCTGCTGTGCGACCGCAGGCTGGTGCTCGACCGCCCGTCCGAACTCCCCGAACACCTGCGCGCGGCCGGTGCCGGTCGGCGGATCATCATGCACGGGATGCATTCCGTGGTGGACTGGCTGTGCTTCGCCGTCTGGGAGGACGGGAAACTGGTCCGCTCGCTGAGCCTGTCGCCGGACGGCGGCATCGAGGAGAACGTCGGCGAGCCGTACGACTTCGAACTGCCGTTCTGGGCCGGTGAGCATCCGGTCGAGCCGATGCCCGGATGGCCGGACCAGGGTCCGTATCCGTTGCCGTTCCATCCGCTGCAACTGGGTGAGGAGGCGCTGCGGGCGCTGTTCGGCTTCGTGGTCGAAGGCCGACCTGACCCGGACGACATTGATGCGGAAGCCGTTCCCCTGCACGGCTTTCGGGTGACCGACCCGACCGGGAGGGAACAGGCCGAGCGCGAGGCCGACCACCGGCGAGTGCGGCAAATGATGGGCCCGCCCCGGCTGTTCCGGATGGGACCGGACGGGACGATGCAGGAAGTCAGCTTCGACGCGCTCTGAGTCACAAAAACGTTGGCCGGGCCTCCTTGACGGGAAGTCGAGAGCGGTGCGGGCGGCGCCGCCGGGCGTGGCTCTGGCGCGCCACGTTGGTCAGGCTGGGGCAGCGGGGTCGTCGTGGACCAATCGCCAGCCCAGTACGCCGTACCAGACCATGACCGGCAGGTGGAGGGCGTAGCCGAGCTGTTCCAGCGTTGCCGGGAGGCCGTCGGTCCCGGTTGTCCAGGGCAGCAGAACGGCGGCGAGGCCCGACATCGCGGCGACCACGCCGGCGCGGCGAAGTCCGGTGGGCAGCGGGGTGCCGAGCGCGGTCGCCAGGGTCGCGGCGGCCCAGAGCAGCCCGGCCAGGTTGACGGTCCACTTGGCGGTGAGGAGGACCGCCCAGGCCACCGCGGTGGCGGTCGGGTCCGTGGGATCGGCGGCCAATTGGGTCAACGCCAGGTTTCCGGCGTCGTGGAGCAGGCCCGCCACGCCGGCGCAGGCCAGCAGCCCGGCGGCCAGTGTCACCAGGTGTGGCCTGGGCGCCGTGCGGCGGCTGACCATGATGAGCGCGGCCGCGAGCAGGGCGAGCCAGCCGGTTACGTCGAGCCCCAACTCGAGCAGGTGCAACTCGACCCGTGCATGCACCGCCGCCAACACGGCGGCGGGGTCGGCCGGATTCAGGGTTAGCCCCGATGGCACGACGACCGCCACACCGGCAAGCATGGCCGTCAACGAACTTAACAGCAGCAGGCCCGTCAGTCGGGCTGCGCCACTACGGTCAGTGGGACTCATGGCCGGCACGCTAGAACCCTGACGCAGGGAGAAGGTCAAGGCAGGAGGAGGAAGCCGTGTGGCGCATCGGAGAGCTGGCGGGGATGGTGGGAGTATCCGAACGCACCCTGCGGCACTACGACAAGATCGGGTTGCTGGTACCCGCCACAGTGGACCGGACCACCGGCTACCGGTGGTACGGCGTGACCGAACTGAGCCGGCTGGAGCGCATCCGAGGACTACAGCACCTCGGCCTGTCACTCCGCCAGATTGCCGACATCCTGGACGCCCCCGACGCGCACCTCCGGCAGGCCCTGGCCGAAACCGTGGCCGCCCTACGTCGCGACATCGCAGTGAAGGCCGCAGCCGTCGCCGCGGCTGAGGACCGGCTCGCCAGGCCGATGTCGGTCCTGCCCCAGCAGGCTACGGTCGGTGGGCGCCGCCTGAACGTGCGCTACCTGCGAATCGGCCACCCGTCCGAGTTGGCCGTCCGGTGCCCGCCACCCGCGGCGGCCCTGCTGACCTGGCTCAGCGGGCAACCCACCGGGAATTTCCTGGCGGCCGTCACCGCCGAGCACAGCGGCGAACGGCTCGATCTGCCCGCCCGCACGGTGGTGCGAGCCATCGTCCCACCGGCAACCGGCGTGGTCCGTGCCGGCCTCGACCTGTTCGACTGGTTGTATCGGCGTGGCCTGACCGTCTCCGGACCCACCCTGGAGGAGCACCTGGTCGACGCCGACGCCGCCAGCGCCACTGTGCTTGAGGTACCGGTGCGACCCGCGACGCTCCCGGCACACCTCGCGGCCGACGAGACGACGACGGGTGCTCTTGGGCGTCGGCGCTGAGGTTGGCGAATCGGTGTTGACCGGCCTCAAGACGCAGGCGCAGACCGGCGGTTGACCGCCGGACCGCACCGGGCTGGGCCGGGCGGAGAGGCGTGGTTCTACTATGCTGATCATTCATTTGTCCGTAACCGTGCCCGGCTAGGTCCGATGGAGCATAGATGTCCGATTTGCGCTCGAGCGATCAGGATCCGGTGAACTCGAGGCTCGACACCAACGTGCCGCACACGGCACGGGTCTGGAACTACTGGCTCGGCGGTAAGGACAATTTTGCGGTCGATCGGGAGGTCGGAGAAAGGGTCAAGGACATCTTTCCCGTCGTGATCGAGCTGGCACGTGCTGACCGGCTGTTCTTGGGACGGGCTGTCCACTACCTGGTCGCCGAGGCGGGGATCCGCCAGTTCCTCGACATCGGTACCGGGCTGCCCACCCAGGACAACACCCATCAGGTCGCGCAGCGGGTGGCCCCCGAAGCGCGGATCGTCTACGTCGACAACGATCCACTGGTGCTGGTACACGCGCGCGCCTTGCTGACCAGTTCCGCAGAGGGCGCCACCGACTACATCGACGCCGACCTGCACGATCCGGAGACCATCTTGCGGCGGGCGGCCGACACGCTGGACTTCGCCGAGCCGGTGGCGATCATGCTGCTCGGCATCATGCACTTCATCAACGACGATGACGAGCTACAGCAGATCATCGACCGGCTGCTGGCCGCGGTACCGTCCGGAAGCTACGTGGCCGTGGCCAACACCACCACGGCGGTCAACGGTGAGGCCACCGCCGAAGCGGTCCGCGTGTGGAACCTCGATGCCCAGCCGAAACTGAAACTGAGGACCCCCGAGCGAATCGCCGAGTTCTTCGCCGGCCTTGAGGTCGTGGAGCCGGGCTGGGTCTCGTGCTCACGGTGGCGCCCCGAGCCGCAGGACGACGGCAGCCTGCCGGTCGAGGTCGACCAGTGGTGCGGGATCGTGCGCAAACCATAGGCCGCGGCCTGGCATGGTGGCCGCGACGGCGGTTACGTCGAGCCTGAGTCGTCGAACGAGGGGCGGCTGCGGTTCCCTGCCGCTGCGGTGATGACCTGCTGCGGCTCACCGGGTACGCCACGACCGATCGTCGATGAGCTGGCCAGCGGAGGTCGTGGCGGGGCGACCGGGCGGCGTACCGGCGAAGCGGAGTCGAACAGCGTCAGGCGACGGTGTGGTGGCCGGCCTTGACGACGTCGTCGTACTCGCGGCGTCGGGTGTCGTAGGCGGACTCCAGGAACGCCTCCGAGTCGCGACCGACCGGCAGCCGCAGCGGTGGCGACTGCATCCCGCTGAGGCGCCACACGACGTCGGCGAAGACCTCGGGCGGGTTGATGTCCTGGTTGTCGTTCATGCCGCGTAGCGCGCCGAGGGTGCCGTCGCTGATCGGCGCGTAGTCCTCGATCCGCTGCACCGGCAGTCTCAGCGCGGTGGCGTACCCGGTGGCGAAGCCCCCTGGCTGCAGGATGGTCACCTTCACGCCGAGGTGGCCGGCCTCGGCGGCGAGCGACTCGGCCATGCCCTCCAGCGCCGCCTTGCTCGCGTTGTAGGCAGTGAGGCCCGGGAACGGCACCATGCCGGCGATCGAGCTGACGAAGACGGCGTGCCCGGACCGCTGCGCCCGCCAGAGCGGCAGGACCGCCCGGGTGAGCCGCCACGGCCCGAAGAGATTGGTGTCGAACTGCGCGGCGAGCTGGTCGTCCGACACCTCCTCCAGAGTGCCGAACTGTCCGTAGGCGGCGTTGTTGACCAGGATGTCGATCCCGCCGAAGCTGTCCAGCGCCAAGTCGACCGCCGCCTGACACTGCGCCCGGTCGCGTACGTCCAACGTGGTGGACAGCAGATTGTCGGGGTACTGGGCGATCAGCTCGGCCAGGGTCTCCGGGCGCCGTGCGGTGGCGAGCACCCGTTCTCCCTCGGCGGCGAGCCGGGCGGCGAGGGCGCGCCCGAGTCCGCTCGAACAACCCGTGATCAACCAGCGCTTTGCCATCGGCCGACAGTCCCATCCAGATAGTTACCCGCCGACCGCAGCCTGTCAGGGTCTCCGGTCCGGGTGAAGAGGCATTTCCTGTCGTCTATCGGATAGACCGGCGCACCGGCCGCCGCCGGCACCGCTTCGAGGAGGCGCCGCTACGACGCTGTGCTGGTAGTCCTGCTGGCGCATGTCGCGCTGATGGAACGAGGGCGAGCGAGGTTGGAAAGGTCGAGGTCGGCGCCGCCGTGCCCGCGGCTGTGGGAATTCATGCATCGAAAGGGTGGATACGATCGGTGCCATGGCGAGCCCATCCGCGTTCTTACGCGTGCTGGTCGGCGTGGTGGTCGTAGCCGCCGGCGGCGGCTGCGACCCCGGCACCCCGGAGGCGGGCGCGACGACGAGTCCCGCCACCGCCGGCCCGCCCTCTCCGGCCGTGTTCGGGCGGGAGCGTCCGGTAAAGATCACCGGACCGCAGGCCGGTCTGCTGACCCAGGAGCAGATCGAGGCGGCCGTACCGGGCACGTCGGGCCCGGGCGTCTCGTTCACCGAACAGGTGCTGCCCGAACTGCAGGAGAAGACGCTCGACATGGGAGGAGTCCCGGGGAAGATCAGCACCGCCACCTGTGCCGGCGGCAAGATCAAGCTGGCGCCCATGGCGGGCACCTGGTGCACCGTCGTCTTCCGCGGCCTCCGGGTGGATTGGAACGTGGTCATCGGGTCCGACTACGAGTCGGGGGATCGGGTGGTCCACTACACGGTGCATCCCCGTAAGCGCATCCTGACCGCAAAGCTGCTGTACAACCACGCCTGGCTCTACTACCGCGAGATGTCGGACGAGGTGCGGTGCGACAAACTCCCGGAGATCTGGCTGGCCGACAAGGGGAAGAGCACCGGATACTCGTGCCAGTACCTCCGCACGCTGTCGGACACCGAACGGCGCTGGGTGGACGAGGAGATCTTCGTGCGGGATGACGGCGAGTTCCGCTTCGGGTGAACTACCCGGGAGTCGCCGGTAACCGGCGCCGCTCGGCCCGACCGTGCCGGTTGATGTCGCGGATGGCGAGCAGGACCAGGGCGATGATCGGGAGGATGCCGGCAACGACCATCCCCCTTCCCGCCGGGCCCGGCTGGTGCCCCAGAATCCCGGCTTGCCGTCCGGCCGCTCGGTGGTGGGCGGCGTGCCCGCGATCTGATCCAGCCCGCTCCTTGATCTGGCGTTGTTCGGCAGCCGATAGCGCGTCGCCGACGGCCGGTCGGGCCGAGATGTCTGCGTTGGCCGGCGGCCTACGGCGACTCCTGCAATGGCCACACCTCGACGACACCCTGCGCGACCGCGCATGGCGTTTTCGACACGAGTTGGACGGCTTCCTCCATCGTTGCGGCTTCGATGATCGCGAATCCGGCCACCGGAAGAGCGGAGGACATGTAGGGGCCGCTCGCCACGGTCATGCCGGCGTCGTCGTGGTTGCGCACCTGTACGGGCGAGCCGGCAATGCCCATGTCGGCTCCCGCCGCACGCAAGCGCGCGTCGTGCGCGTGGGCCTCATCGCGTACCGCCGCGTCGGTGCGGTCGTAGCCGTCCTGCTCGCCGTATCCGATAGTCACAAACCTGGCCATGACGGCTCCCTCCGCTGGTTCGTACGGACTGCCTGAACGGTGTTCATCGGTCGTCTCCTTTCGTGGCGGTCGGGCGTTCGGTCTGTGCGGGGGCGGCCTGGCCGCGCGGAGTGGGGCCCGCTCCTCGCTTCTTGCGGGGTGCAGCTGGAGCGGGTCGACGGGTTGCGTGATCGACGAACATGTCGACCACGTCGTCCAGATGGCGGGCCCAGCGGTCGCCGCCCGGGTCGTTCGCGATTTGCTGGTCGACCAGGCCGGTGACGAGTGCGGTGGAGATGTCGATGTCCGCCGGGTCGCTGACGCCGAGTCGGGCGAGGTTCTCCGTCCATTGCGACGGCAGACGGCCACCGGCGAGCGCCTCCGGAGCCAGCGCGTATGACTCCGCCGACGGTTCGAACCCGGGGATCGGGCGCTGGAAGAGGAGCTGATAGCGGGCGTTGTCGGCGACGCAGAAGGCGAGGTAGGCGCGGGCGGTCGTCTTCAGGCCGGCACGCGGGTCGACGGAAGGTGCCACCTGTGCCATCGCCTCCAGGAACTGGCGGTATCCGTTGGCGAACATGGCGTCGTAGATCGCGTGCTTGGAGGGGAAGTACGAGTACAGGGACTGTGGGCGCATCCGCACCCTGGCGGCGAGGTCCCGCAGGGACAGCCCGGCAAGGCCCTGCGACTGGGTCAGGTCCCAGGCGGCCTGGATGATCTCGGCCTTGGTTTCCTGATGCCGTTCGGCACGCCTGTCGCCGATCGGTTTACCTTCCATGCACAGGAGCATGACGCCGTGTGGTGCGGCTGTCAACAACTCACGGGACGGGACAGCAGATCGAGGCGGTGGGCCCGGCTCAGGTCGTCAACGACTTGAGGGCGTTGTCCAGCGTGGTGAATATGACGTCCGGGCCGCCGTCCCAGTGGGGCGTCGGATCGGGCTGGCCCGGTGCCGGTGCCCAGAGTCACCAGATGTTCTGCCAGGGGTCGAGCATCCTGCCGAGGGTCGATTCACCGTAGAACGGGGTCCGTTCGGTGACGGTGGTGGCGCCGTGAGCGTTGGCGCGGTGCAGCACCGTCGCCACGTCCCGAACCCATAACTGGAGCAGACCAGGCCGCAGCGGCCAGCCGTCGAGCCGATCAGCGATCATCAGATCGACGCTACCGAGTCGTAGCTGGGCATGGATCAGCTTGCCGTCGGGCAGTTCCGGCGCCACCCGAACCGCTCTCCGGGTGGTAGGGCCGGCGGCCCTACCCGGCCGAAGCCGCCGGGGTCCCGCGCCTGCGCCGGTTTCCGGCTGCCGATTCAGCTACCGGCCGCCCAGCTTGGTCTGGAACCACAGGACCACGGTTGCGGCGAAGAACAGCAGCACGAAGAAGACACACGGGCACAGCAGGATCCACGCCATTCCTTCCACAACGCGCAGCCTAGGCTCGTCGCAGCCTCAGGCCCGGGCCCGGTCGGCGCCACGGTGCGGTACGACGGCGGAGCTGGAGGACGCCGCGGCCAGTTCCACCTTCTGCACAGCGGTGCGGCGACGCCCCACTGCTGCCGCGCCGGGGTCAGCGCGTAGACCGGCCGGTCTGGCCGGTCCGGCATCCCCCCGGTGCGCTACGCCGGGGCGACCGGCCGCCCGAGAGGTGATGGACGGCCGGCTCCCCGGCGTTTCAGGCGATTCTGCGTCGGTAGGCGAGCATGGCGAACGCATAGGCGACGACAAGAATTCCGACGCACCAGGAGAGGGCGATCCAGATGTCACCGCCGGCCGGCTGCCGCTCGAGTAGCGCCCTGATCGTGTTGACGATGGAGGTGACCGGTTGGTTCTCCGCGAAGGCGCGCACTGGCCCGGGCATCGTGTCGGTGGGAACGAACGCCGAGCTCACGAAAGGCAGGAAGATGATCGGATACGAGAAGGCGGTCGCGCCATCAGTGGAGGAGGCCGAGAGTCCGGCGATCACCGCGACCCACGTCAACGCGAGCGTGAACAGCACGAGGATCCCGGCTACGGCGAGCCATGCCAGTACTCCCGCCGACGAGCGGAAGCCCATGAGAAGCCCTACCAGGACGATGACCACCACGGAGATGGCGTTGGACACCAGCGAGGTCAGCACGTGTCCCCACAGCACGGACGAACGTGCGATCGGCATGGAGTGGAACCGCTCGAAGATGCCGCCCCGCAGGTCGTTGAACAGTCGGTAGGCGGTGTAGGAGATGCCGCTGGCGATCGCCATGAGCAGGATGCCGGGCATCAGAAAGTTGACATAGTTGTCGGTGCCCGCCTGGATGGCGCCGCCGAACACGTAGACGAACAGCAGCATGAACGCGATCGGCATGATCGTGACCGTGATGATGGTGTCCAGGCTGCGCGTGACGTGGCGCACGGAGCGCCCGAGCATCACGCTGGTGTTGCTGAAGGAATGCGCGGTCATCGCTGCACCTGCTTCTCGTTCTCGTGGGTCCTGTCGCTTCCGACGATCGCCAGGAAGATTTCCTCCAGGGTGGGTTGCCGTTCCACGTATTCGACTTTCGCGGACGGGAGTAGCTTCCTCAGCTCTGCCAACGTGCCGGACACGATGATCGTGCCCTCGTGCAGGATCGCGATCCGGTCGGCGAGTTTCTCAGCCTCCTCCAGGTACTGGGTCGTGAGAAGGACCGTCGTGCCGCTGTCGGCGAGATTCTGGATCACCTGCCACACTTCGATGCGGGCCTCCGGGTCCAGTCCGGTGGTCGGCTCGTCGAGGAAGATGATCGGTGGGTCGCCGATGAGGCTCATGGCGATGTCGAGGCGGCGGCGCATGCCGCCCGAGTAGGCCGACACCCGGCGTCCGGCCGCATCGGCAAGGCCGAATCGTCCGAGCAGGTCGTCCGCGACCCGGCGGGGGTTCTCCACCTGCCGCAACTTGGCGATCATGACCAGGTTCTCCCGGCCGGTGAGGATCTCGTCGACCGCTGCGAACTGTCCGGTCAGGCTGATCGACTCCCGCACCCGCGCCGGCTGGGACAGGACGTCGAATCCGTTAACGCTTGCCGTACCGTCATCCGGTTTGAGCAGGGTGGCGAGGATCCGCACGGTCGTGGTCTTGCCGGCACCGTTGGAGCCGAGTAACGCGAAAATGCTCCCGCTGGCCACATGGAAGTTCACGCCCTTGAGCACCTGAAGCTTCTGATAGGACTTGCGCAATCCGTTGACCTGGATAGCCAGGTTCTGTGCTTCCATGCTTCGCGTCTCCCTATGCGGCAGTCAGGTTGGACAGGTCTGCCCCGAGACTCTTGAACTCGACCCAGGTCAGTCGGTCGTGTCCGTACGGAACAGGTCGGATGTGACCTTGTCCGTGGACTGGCACCGTGCCGGTCCGGGCGGATCGCTTGACGGTCATGGTGTCCCTTTCTGGGGCGGATGGATCAGGAGCGGTGGATGGTGATGTCGCCGTAGGAGGTGCGGCCGCGTACCTCGACGGTCTCGTCGGCCTCCTCGGGTCGGGTGGCGTTCTCCAGCTGGTTGCGTACGTGTCCGAATCCGGTGTTGACCTCGAGCCAGGCGGCGGTGCCGTCGGCGACGCCGATGTCCAGGTCGCCCATGGCGGTCCCGAGCGTGACCGAGCCGCGGGCCACCTCGCCGAGGTGGATGTTGCCGTTGGAGGTCTTCGCGTCGACGCCGGCGCCGGCCCGCTCGATGTGGATGTGGCCGTTGGCGGCGCGTACCCGTACGTCGCCGGTGACCACGTCGATCGTGGTGTCGCCGTTGGAGTTCTTGACTACCGCGGTGCCGTCGATCTCGCCGATCTGGATCTTGCCGGAGCCCGTGGAGATCTCGGCGTTGCCGTCGATGCCGTCGGCGGTCACGTGACCGGCCGACGTGTCCGCGCGCAGCGGGCCGGTTCGTTCGAGCCAGACGTTCCCGGCGGAGGTCTTGAGCCTGCACTGCCCGAGCCGGCCGGCGCAGCGGATGTCGCCCACCTGCAGTTGGGCGGAGAGCTGGGAATCGCTGGGCAGTTGGATGGTCACGTCGACCGACCTGGTCTTGCGGGAGAAGTCGAGGGCGCGTGCCTTCGGGCCGGTGATCCGGAGCGTGCCGTTGGTGTAGTCGACCCGGACCTGCTGGGCGGCTTTCACGTCGGACTCGTCGGCTTTGTCGCTCGGGCGGACCTCGACGAGGGTGTCGGTCCGGTCGCTCGCGGTGATCCGCACGTCGCCGACGCCGGCTTCGAGCGTGACGGAGATCGGCTCGGGGGTCTCGAATTTTGGCATGGTTGTCCCCGCATCATGGGTAGGTGAGTCGTCCCCGCAGGTCGGGGACGTGGGATGAGGTAAGCGTGGGGTGGTTAGCGCACCCAGCCGGTGAAGCGCTGCTTGGTCCGTTTGAGGCTGCCGGATGGCTCGGGTCGCTGGTGCTGATCCGGGCGCTGCAAGGTGGTGGCGGCCGCCCGGACGAGCCAGGCGTTGACTGAGCGGCCCTCCTTGGCCGCGGCCTCCTCGATGGCGGCCTTGAGCTGCTCGGGTAGACGTACGTTGATCCGTGCGGCGGGGCCGTCCTCGGCGATCAGCAGATCGTTGTCCGGGGGGTTGTCGAGCGTCGCCGTAGCGTGCTCGGCCGTGAGTTCGAGCGGCTCGGCGGGCGGCGGGGTCACGACGAAGCTCGGGTCGCGTCCGCGTAGCCGCAGTTCCACCGAACCCGGAGCCAGGTCTCGGGTGATCTCGTCGGCGGCGGCCGACAGCGCGTCCAGCAGCGTCATCCGGATCGCCGACTCGAGCGACCCGGTCAGGCGCTCGACCAGGGCACGCGCCTCCTCACCGCCGGCCTCGGCAAGGGTGGCGAACTCACGTCCGAGGTTGCCCACATATGAGGTCAAGTCCATGGTGCCATCATGGCACACTCGTGGCACACCAACAAGCCAACCTGGCTCAGAAGTGGTGCCATGGTCGGTGCTGGTTCATCGGGGAGATCAATAGGATCCGCCCGAACCCGTAACAAACGGTCATGGCCGGCTAGGCCGGCCCCGGGCGGCACGTGAGTCACGATTCGTCCGTGCCTGGTGGGCCCCGCCAACCCACCGGAGTCCTGCTCGGCCCGAGCCCCGGGGCCACCGGACCGACCTGCCCCGTGTGCTCCCGCACTCCGCCCCCGATCGCGCAACGGCGTCTCGAACCTCGCGATAGACGAGGCTCCGCCCTCCTCCGCGCAGGACACGTCCTATCCGGCAGGTCCACTGCGGAGGCGCCGGAAACGCGGGGTGTTCGTCCCCGGGAGCCCCGTCCGGCTAGGGTCTCTCTCTACCGCAGGTGGGGCGCCGCGCGGCGAGGGGAGAACTCGAGATGAGCATGCCGCTGCTGCCGGGGGAACGGACCCGGCTCGGTAGGTATGAGCTGCTGGGCCGCCTGGGCGAGGGCGGCATGGGCACCGTCTACCTCGGACGAGATCAAGACGGGCGCAAGGTAGCCATCAAGATGGTCCGGCCCGAGTTCTCGAACGACGCCGAGTTCCGGGGCCGCTTCCGCAGCGAGGTCAGCCGGGCGCGCCAGGTGCCGCCGTTCTCGACCGCTGAGGTACTCGATGCCGACCCGGACCACGACCCGCCCTACCTCGTCGTCGAGTACGTCGACGGCCCGAGCCTTGCCACCGTCGTCAGGGAGCAGGGACCACTGTCCGCTTCCGCGCTGCACGGCGTGGCCGTCGGCATCGCCACCGCGCTGACCGCCATCCACGGTGCCGGGGTGATCCACCGCGACCTCAAGCCGGGCAACGTACTGTTCGCCATGGGCGGCCTCAAGGTTATCGACTTCGGCATCGCCCGCCCCTTCGAGGCGACCAGCCAGCACACTCGTACTGACCAGATAGTCGGCACGGTCGCCTACATGGCGCCGGAGCGCTTCGACCCGGAGAACGGTCGGCAGGTGACCTCCGCCGCGGACATCTTCGCCTGGGGTGTGGTGGTGGCGTACGCCGCGACCGCGCGTACCCCGTTCGCCGCCGACTCCGCACCAGCCACCGCCATGCGCATTCTCACCCAGCCGCCCGACCTTTCCGGGCTGTCCGGGCCGCTCCGCGATCTCGTGGATCGGGCACTCGTCAAGAATCCCGAGGAACGCCCGACAGCGCGGGAACTGCTCGACGTGCTGCTCGCCGGCGACACCCCGCAGCCAGGGATCACCACTGCGGTTGCCGCAGCGGCACTGACCGCCCGTGACGGGTTCCGGATGGCTGGCAGTAGTCCCGGGAAGGCGCAGACCGCAGCCCGGCCCGAGGCCACCCGCCGTAGACGGCTCCTGGGAGCCGGGGCCGCCGCCGCGACCCTCATCGTGCTGCTTGGGACGGGCCTCGCCGCTCTGAACGCGTTCCGTCCGGACGGCGGTGACCGGGATGGCTCCGGGGAAGCGTCCGCGCCGGCCGACCCGAGTCCGACAAGTGCGCGGCCTGCCCCGGCGGCCCCGGACCCGGACGCTCCGATCCTGCAGGGGAACCGGCGCACACTGATCCATCTCGCCGAGATCGACCGTGACCTGGCACTGGACTACCACTGGTACGAGGTGGAGGCTTCCGACGGCACCGGCATGAAGTCGCAGTTCGTCCTGGTGCCGATGGGCGTGGACTATCTGATCAGGTCGCTGCGCGGTGCGGATCGCGGCGACAACTCGGAGACCTGCCTGGGCGTCAAGATCACGCCGGACAAGCCGTCGTCGCTGGTCGCCGCCGAGTGCGTTCCGACGCAGGCGACGCTCTTCTCCCTCACGCCCACCGGCGCCACGGATGACAAGAACAGACGGACCTATCACATCTACAACGAGGCCTACGGCTTCGTCCAGTGGAGCGCGGAACGCAAGGCGGTCTTCGTCGAGGAGGTCGGCGACGCCACCCCCACCGCGAGCTTCAGCCTCGTCGACCGGGGCGCGCTCTGAGCCCCCGAGTTCGGCTACCCCGGGTGGCAAGGTCGCGGAGAAGGGCGGGACCGCCGCAAGGTTCACCTGAGACGCATGTCCGGGTCGAGCCGGCGGCACCCGTCCGTGCCTTCGCTCCGGCCGGGTAGGGGCATCAGGGCGGCCGTGCGTCGGCCGAGCTCTGCGCGCGAAGGCGTCCGGACGGCGGTGGGCGGCGGGATGCACGGTACGTCGGGACCGTGCCGTGCAGCCGGCTGGCGTTGTCAGGCGCCGCGGTGATCGACGGCGACGTCCAGCACCCAGATCACGCCGAACCGGTCCTTATACGTCAGCGGAAAGTTCCAGGGCTCCGACGACGGGTCCGGCGGCTGGCCCTGCCGGGGTGTGGTGCTCCTCGACCTGCCCGCCGCCACCGTGGCCCGCTACACCCGGGACGGCATCGTCGAGGAACTCCGCCCCGACCGTTGCCGGCTTACCCTCGGATCCTGGTCATGGGCCAGCCTCGCCGGCACGCTCGGCAGATTCGACGCCGACATCAAGGTCGTCGAACCGGCGGAACTCAGGAACGCCTTCGCGGACCTCGCGCGCCGGTTCGCCAGAACCGCGACCGGTTGAGCGAGCCGACGGCGACGTCTTCCTCCGTGGCGACGTAGCGGAAGTCGCTGTGTTCCGGGAATCCGGTCGCTGCTGACAAGGACCGCCGTCGACGCCGCGCACGACCGGTTCCGAGCGACTGGTCGGAGCGCGGGTCTGGGTACGGCGGGTTCGGTGCCCGGCCCGGCTGTCGATCTGACGGTTCGGTCCGGTTCCGGCCGGCCCGGGGGCGGTGAAACCACGGTGAAACCGCGGCGATCCGGTGCGGCGGCACCGTCGGGTGCATGACGAACATCCCGACCGAGCCGGCGATCGCGGTGACCGGCCTACGCAGGTCGTACGGCAGCCAGGTGGTGCTCGACGGCATCGACCTGCACGTCCGCGAGGGCAGCATCTTCTCGTTGCTCGGACCCAACGGGGCCGGCAAGACCACGATGGTCCAGATCCTGTCGACCCTCATCCGTGCCGACGCGGGTGAGGTCCGCGTCTGCGGTCACGACGTGGTCCGTGATCCGGACCGGGTGCGGGCGGCGATCGCTGTCACCGGGCAGTTCTCCGCGCTGGACAACTTCCTTACCGGCGAGGAGAACCTGCTGCTCATGGCCGACCTGCACCATCTGGGCCGGGCCGAGGGGCGGCGACGGACGGCGGAGCTGCTCGAGCGGTTCGACCTCGGGGAGGCGGCGAGGAAGCCCGGCGCGGCGTACTCGGGCGGCATGCGGCGCCGGCTCGACCTCGCGATGGGCCTGATCGGCAACCCTCGGGTGATCTTCCTCGACGAGCCCACCACCGGGCTGGACCCGCGCAGCCGGCGCGACATGTGGCAGATCGTCCGGGACCTGGTCAGCCGGGGCGTGACGATCTTCCTCACCACGCAGTACCTGGAGGAGGCGGACCAGCTCGCCGACCGGATCGCCCTGCTCGACCACGGTCGGCTCGTCGCCGAGGGCACCCCGGCCGAGCTCAAGCGGCGGGTGCCGGGCGGGCACGTCGAGCTGCGGTTCGCCGACGACACCGCCCGGACCGCAGCCGCCGCGATCCTGGACGTCGCGCCGCACAGCACGGACGACCCACTGGTCCTGCGGGTGCCCGGCGACGGCGGTGTCCGCTCGCTCAAGGCACTGCTCGACCGCCTCGACGACGCGGCGGTCGAGGTGGACGGGCTGACCGTGCACACCCCCGACCTCGACGACGTGTTCTTCGCCGTGACCGGCCAGCCCGCCTCGGCGGACGTTCCGGCTGCCGCCCCGGCGACCGTTTCCGCATCCGGCTCCGAGAAGGTGACCGCACGATGACCACGATGAGGCTGGCCGTCCGCGACTCGACCACGATGCTGCGTCGGCAACTGCGGCACATGTCGCGCAACCTGTCCGTCACACTGACGCTGCTCGCCGTGCCGATCATCTTCCTGCTGCTCTTCGTCTACGTGCTCGGCGGCACGCTCGGTGACGGCCTCGGCGGCGGGTCGGGCGGTCGCGGCGCCTACGTCAACTATGTCGTGCCCGGCATCCTGCTCATCACCATCGCGGGCGCCGTACAGGGCACCGCGATCTCGGTGGCGATGGACATGACGGAGGGCATCATCGCCCGGTTCCGCACCATGGCGATCGCGCGGGTGTCGGTCCTGACCGGGCACGTGCTGGGCAGCGTCCTGCAGACCCTGTTGCAGCTCGCCGTCGTGCTGGGCGTGGCCGTGCTCGTCGGCTTCCGGCCGAACGCGAGCGCGATCGAGTGGCTGGCGGCCGCCGGGATCCTCGCCGCGACGACGTTCGCCCTCGTGTGGTTGGCCGTCGCGATGGGCCTGGCGACGAAGACCGTGGAGGCGGCGAGCAACCTGCCCATGCCCCTGATGGTGCTGCCCCTCTTCGGCAGTGGGTTCGTGCCCACCGACTCGCTGCCGGTCGGGCTGCGGTGGTTCGCCGAGTACCAGCCGTTCACCCCGATCATGGAGACGCTGCGGGGCCTGTTCCTCGGCACGCCGATCGGGGACAGCGGCCTGGTCGCGCTCGGCTGGTGCGCCGTGATCGCGCTGGTCGGGTACGTGTGGGCGAAGCGGCTCTACAACCGGGACCGTACCCGCTGATCGGTCCCCACCTCCCGGGCCCGGCTCTGGTAGCCGGGCCCGGGGTTGCCGCTTCCGCACCGCCGGGCCGGCGCCGGCGGCGGGCTCGGCCTCGGCCAGGCGGGCTCGGCCTCGCCCGGTCGGGCCTCACCGATCGGGCGGGGGACGGTCCGTGGCGGTCTGCTCATCGGTCGGCCGCTCGCGCAGCAGGTCCAACGCCGCCGCGCGGACCCCGGCCCGGTCCAGGCCGGCGTAGGACGACACCGCCTCGTCGTACGCCGCCCGGTCGGCCCGCCCGGCGTCCGCCCGGGCCGACGCGGCGGACATCGTGGGCTGGAAGTTGCGCAGGAACCCGAACCGCTCGGCCAGCGCGATCATCCGGGCCGCCAGCCGGACCAGGGCCGGGTCACCGGTCCGTTGGCCGCGGGCGAGGTCCGCCATGGCGATGGCCAGCAGCAGGGTGCCGTGGATCGCCTGCTCGATCATGTACGGCGGCGGACTGACCAGCGGATGGCTCAACAGATGCGTCAGGCGTCCGGGCAGCGCGTCGGCGATGCCGGCGACGAGATCGAGCCGGCCGTGCCGGGCGTGCGCGACGACGGCCACCGATCGCGCCTCCACCACCCACGGGTCCAGGTCGAACGGGATCCCGGTGGAGGCCATGGTGCCGGCGTCGCGGATCTGGTCGACGGCGCGGCGCCACAGCCGCAGTCCGGCCGCCACCTCGCCGCGGGCGAACAGCACCTCGCCCCGGACGCCGAGGTCGTAGCCGACCGTCTTGGCTTCCTCTGCGTCGAGCGCGATCCGCGTGAGTCCTTCCAGCCACCGCTCGGCCTCGACGGTGTCGCCGATCTGCAGGTTGGCCAGTACGAGCCAGGTCCGGACACCGGCCGCGTCGGCCTGGGCGCCGAGTCGCTCGAGAATCGGCAGCGCCGCGACCAGGTGGTCCCGGGCCTCCGCGCCCTGCCCCAGCCGCAGGCAGAGCTCGGCGACCCGGCAGTGGCCGACCGAGCGCAGCCACGGCAGGTCCCGATCGGTGAAGAGGTCGAGCGCCTGCCGAGCCCTCTTCAGCGCCGCGTCGACGTCGCCGGCGGTCTCCCAGTAGTAGCTGGTGAGCGCGTTCGCGCCGGCGGCCAGCAGCGGCTCGGTGCTGTCACACATCCGGTGCAGCTCCACCGGATCGTCCAGCGCGCCGATCACCCAGCCGATCGCCCGGGTCACGGTGTCCGGCTGCGCCAGGCCGAGCCGGCGCAGCGCGACGACTGCCCGCACCGGCCGAGGCCCCTCGGAGCCGAACGTGTGCGCCACGGCCATGGTCAGGGCGGTCCGGGTCGCCTCGACGAAGGGCGGCTCCGGCCGGTAGTGCGACAGTGGCCAGGAGGTCTGCTGGACCAGGGTCGAAAGCCGCAGGCGGTTGGACCTGAGGGTCCACATGCCGCCGAGGACCGCGGTGATCGCCGCGACGGTGGGCCGGTCGTCCCGGCCGAGGGCCCGCCGGAGCGCCTGGAGCAGGTTCTCCTGCTCCGCCTGGACCGTGGTGGCCATGTCGTAGGGGTCGGAGCCGAGCAGGTTGGCGTGGTGGGCCATGCCGAACGCCCGGGCCCACCCGAGGAACGCGGTCGTCACGTCGTCGGTCTCGCCCGCGGCCGCCAGGCGTACGGCGCTGAACTCCCGGACCGTCTCGAGCATCCGCAGTCGGGTGCCCGACGGGGTGTCGAGCACCTTGATCAGCGAGTGGTCGACCAGGTGCTCGAGGAGGCTGAGCACGTCCCGCTCGTGCGTGGTCGCGGGCAGCGCCTCAAGCAGCAGGCGCGCGGCGTCGGTGGTGAATCCGTCGGTGAACACCGACAGTGCGCGCATCGCCGCCTGGCCGGCCGGATCCAGCAGGTTCCAGCTCCAGTCGACGACAGCGTGCAGCGTGTGGTGGCGCTGCGGCGCGTCCCGGGCACCGCCCCGCAGCAGGCCGAAGCGGTCGTCGAGCCGCTGCGCGAGCTCCGCCACCGACATGATCCGCACCCGCGCAGCGGCCAGCTCGACCGCGAGCGGTAGCCCGTCGAGGTGACGGCACAGCTCCGCCACGGCCGCCGTAGGCAGGTCCACGCCCGGTCGCGCCGCCCGCGCCCGCTGCCCGAACAGCTCGACGCTCGTCGACAGGCTCAGCTCCGGTAGCGGGTAGACCGACTCCGACGACAGTCCCAGCGGCATTCGGCTGGTGGTGAGGATCCGCAGCTCGGCGGTCGTCGACACCAGGGTGCGGACCAGCTCGGCAGCACCGGCGACGACGTGCTCGCAGTTGTCGAGCACCAGCAGGGCCGGGCCGGTGGCGAGCGCGGCCGCGATGGCGACGGCGCCGTCGCCTGCGGTGCGCCCGGCCGCGCCCGGCGACCGGTGCTCGCCCACCCGGAGGGCCGTCGCCACCTCGCGGGCCACGTCGTCGTCGGCGACGATGCCGGCGAGCGGCACGACCGTGACCGTCAGCACCTCGGCGCGGCGGGCGATGACGTTGGCGAGCCGGGTCTTGCCGAGGCCGCCCGGCCCGACGATCGAGGTCACCCGGGAGGTACGCAGCAGCGCCTCCACCGCGGCGACGTCGTCGTCCCGGCCGAGCAGCGGGTTGGGCTCGTGCACGATGCCGCGCCGCACCGTGGGTACCACGCCCTGGAGCAGCCGCCGGTGCTCGGCCTGCAGCGCGGCGCCCGGATCGGTGCCGAGTTCGTCGCGCAGCGCCCGCCGGTAGGCGTCGTAGCGGGCCAGCGCCGTGGCCGGGCCGGCCGTCGCCGCCTCGCACCGCAGCAGCTCGATCAGCACCTCCTCGTCGCGCGGTCGATCGCCGGCCAGTTCGGCCAGCCGGTCCACCGCCTCGGCCGCCCGGTCGAGACGGGCGAGGGCGAGCGCGCGGGCCCGCACCAGAGTGCGGTAGGTGGCTCGCCGCTCCGCCCGCAGCGCGCTGACCGGGCTGTCCGCGTTGTCGGCCGGGCCGGGTCCGGCGCCGCCCCACAGGGCCAGGCCGGCCTCGGCGTGCGAGAGCGCGGCGGCGTGGTCGCCGGCACCAGAGCACCGGGCGGTCGCCGCGGCTCGGATCAGCACCGCCGAGCTGTCGACCTGGTCCTCGCTGAGCGTCAGCCGGTAGCCGGTCGGGGTCCGGACGACGACATCAGCGCCGAGCTGGGACCGCGCCCGGGAGACGAGGATCTGCAGCGCCTTGGGCGGGTTCTCCGGCTGCTCGTCCGGCCAGAGCCCGTCGACGAGCCGTCCGGTGCCGCAGCCGGTGCGCAGGTCCGCGGCGAGCAGGGCGATGAGACCCTGCAGCCGTGCACCCGCGATGTCCCGGCCACGGAAGGACACCCGGGACAGCAGGACGAGATCGGGGGGCACGGCACCAGGGTATCGATCCCGGACGGCATCGTGATCAGCGGAAGCGCCGCAGGTCCGCACGTCGTGGCTGTCGCGCCGGCCGTCCGGGAGCGGTACGCGGTCTGGTCCCCGCCTTCGCGGGTCTTCCGACACCCCGTACGGAGGGGTGAAGCAGAGCGGCCTCGGCCGGGAAGGTGGCTCCGAGGGCATCCTGGAGTTCCTTGAGGAGAAGTACCTCGCCTTGACCGCGTGACCGTGCCGCCCCGCTCAGGACGGAGCCCCGGCGGGCGTACGGTCGCGGACGGTAGGTGAGGTGGAAAGAGGTCAGTCCTGATCGCGCTGCGATTCGCGCCAGTCGCGTACGGTGTCGCGGACCCGGTCGAAGACGGCCATGGGCGGACCGGCCATCAGATTCGCCGATGCGGACTCGCCGCTACGCGGGTGAGGGCGGGTCGGAGCCATCGCCTCGGCCGCGCGCAGTGCGCCGGCCATCCGACCGAGCTGGGCCGCGGAGAGGTTGCGACGCAGTGACGGGAACTCCTCCGTCTCCTCCCGGGTCGCGTGCGCGACGACCGCGTCGGCGAATCTCGACAGCCGCCGGTCGAAGTCGGGATGGTCGACGCCGAGGTCGTAGAGGGCGGCCAGTTCGTGCTTGGCCTCGTCCTCCTCGTGCCGGAGTTGCCCGGTGACGGTGTCACCTCGGTCGATCTTGCGTTGGGCGGTCGGGTGCACGACGATCTCCTCCGCGCTCTCGTGCACGGCGAGCAGCCGGACCAGATCCTCGAACAGCTCCCGCTTCTGAGTTCCCTCGGCACGGCCGAGCTGACCGAACAGCGTCTTGATCTGCTTGTGCTGCTCGATCAGCAGGTCCAGGACGTCCTGCTTCACACCTGCCGTCACGTTCGTCACCCTCCTCCGGTCGACCTCGGCTGCGCTGCTGTTTCCCGGCGCGGAGGCTTCCATGTGTCCCGGCTCGGCGCGCGGGCTCCGGAGCTGCCGCAGCGGCGCCGGGCGCGGATTCCCCGCCGGTGCCGGAGCTGTCGTTCGGCGGGATCGGATGGTACGGGCGCCGACGGGTGCATTTCTGTCGTGTTCAGCCGAGCAGTGCGAGCAGCGCCAGTCCGACCAGGATGGCCGGGATGGTGGTGATCACGGTCGCGGTCACCGCGGCGCGGCGGCGCAGTGCCGCCAGTGGGATCAGGGCATCCCCGTCCTGGCTGATCGCGTTGGCCACCAGTGTCGTCACGGGCAGGCCGCCGCTGACGAAGATGCCGGTGAAGACGATCTGGACGGCGCAGCCGGGGATGAGCCCGATCAACGCGCCGACGAGTACCCCGACCATTCCGGCGAACGCCAGTTGGGAGCCGTCGAAACCGGTGGTGGTGCTGAGAACCTGCCAGCCGAGGTAGGCCACCGCGACCCAGACGGTGATGAACGAGGCCTCGTGGGCGCTGTGTCGCATGGCGTCCCGCCTGCTCGAGGGGGTGGCGGTGGCGACCGTGTCGTCGGCGAAGCGGCCTCGCCCGGCGGCGAAGATGAGCAGCGCGACCAGCGTTCCGCAGCAGCCGAGCGCGAGATAAGGGTCGATTCCGCCGAGCGCGCCGGTGAGGCGTTGCGGGTCGACGGCGTGGAACACCACCGGTACCGACACCAGGAAGGCCGGCATGGTGAGCCCCCAGAACACCAGGGACATCCGGACGGGGCGCCCCGGCACCGCGCCCGGCGCCAGGGCCACGGCAAGGGTCGCCGACACCGGACGGGTACCGGCCGGTCCCGCTCGGTCGTCGGTGCCGGCCCGAGCCGCGGGGTACGGCCGCACGGTGCTCGCCGGCAGGCTCGCTTCGGATGCCCGCGCGGCGGTCACCCGCCGGGTCAACCAACGGGCGCGGGTCCGGAGGGCGTTGGCCGGGTCGACGCCGAGCAGGTCCACGGTGTACCCGGTGGCCAGGCCCACGGCGAAGAGCAGTGCATGGATCTTGAGCGCGATCCCCGGATCCGCGGCGATGACCACCCAGGACGAGTCGCCCATGGTTGCCGCCAGGGCGGCCACGACCGTCCCGAAGGAGACCTTGCCGCGCGCGTACAGGGGCATCAGGATGATGGCGCCGCCGCAGCCCGGGCTGACTCCGAGCAGCGCGCCAACCAGGGGGCCGAGCCGGGGGCGCCGGGTCAGATGGTCGGTGACCCGGTCGCCGTACTGCCAGCGCAGCCAGCCGAACAGCGCGACCATCACCGCGACGTAGACCCCGACCTGCATGAACGCATCCGCCAACGGGCGGGCGAGTAATTCGATCATGATCGTGTCTTCCGGCTGGGGCCGCGCCGATCCGCCCTCGTGGTGACGGACCGGCGCGGCGGAACGGGACAGGGCGGCGGCGCGCCCGCCCGTCAGGTGCCGGACGGTGGCGTGCTGTGCAGGCGCGGGTCGCCCGGAGGAAGTACCGGCGCCTCCGCGTGCGCGGCCGGGCTCGCCTGGTAGCTGAACTGCCCCTTACCGTCGGGGCTCGGGCCGGCGGCCCACCGTCCCGCGGCCGCCTCCTCCCCGGCGGAGAAGTTGAGGTACTGGTAGGCGAACTGGTTCTCCTGCTCGGCATCGGGGAACGCCTCCGGGACCGGCATCTCCTCAAGGCCGTCGTCCTTGAGCTGCTCGATCGCGGCGAGCCACATGTTCTGGTGCATCGTGTCGCGGGCCAGCAGGAACCGCAGCATCTGCTTGACGCCCGGATCGTCGGTCATGTGGAACAACCGGGCGACCTGAAGCCGGCCCTGCGCCTCGGCGGTGACGTTGAGATGGAAGTCGGCGAGCAGGTTACCGCTGGCGGTGATGAAGGCTCCGTTCCACGGCACGCCGTTGCTGTCCACCGGCAACGGACCACCGCCGGAATGGATGAAGTGCGCTGGATTCGACCCCGAGTAGATCGCGGTCAGCATCGGGTTGTCCTCGGCGGCTGCCTCCTGCAAGGACAGCGGAGCGCTGTCCAGCAGGCGGGCGATCATCGTGCAGATCATCTCGACGTGCCCCATCTCCTCGGTGCCGACGTCGAGCAGCAGATCCTTGTACTTGCCGGGCAGCCGGCAACTCCAGCCCTGGAAGAGGTACTGGTTGGCGACCGTCATCTCCCCCCACTTGCCGCCGAGCACCTCCTGCAGGCGCCGGGCGAAGGCGGCGTCGGGCGCATCGGGCTTGGCCTCGAACTGCAGGTCCTTGACGTGGCTGAACACGGTGTGTCCTCCTGAGAGAAGTGGCAGACCGTGCCCGGGTACCCGTCGCGGTGGCCCGGTGGGGTCAACCGGCGGCCCCGAAGGGTCAGCGGGCGCCGGCACCTCCGGCACCGGAGCGGCAGCCCCGCGCGGGCAGACTCACCCGTACCGCGATTCCCTGCGCGGCGCGGCACACCGCGATCGTGCCGCCCTCGGCGGCGACCAGGTGTCGCACGATCCACAGCCCCAGTCCGGAGATCCCGGGCGGCGGCGCGGCCCGGCGCAGCGCGGCCCGCAGGGGACGGCAGGACCGGCCCTCGTCGGCGACGACCAGCACCAGGAATCCCGCCCGCACCGAGGCGGACACCCGGACGCGGCCCTCGGCGGGGCCGTGCCGCAGCGCGTTGTCCACCAGGTTCAGCAGGATCTGACGGACCCGGTGGGCGGGTACCAGCCGGCCACCGGCGCCATGGGAGAGCCGGACCGTCAACCGGTGCGGCGCCGCGGCCGGGACCGCGATCGGCAGGACCTGGCTCAGCGGGACCAGCCGGTCGACCGGCTCCGCCAGGCTCTGCGTCGTCGACACCGCCTGCCGCCACAGGTCGGCCAGGTGTGCCGCCTGTTCCCGCGCCAGCGTGGCCATGCCACGTCGTTCATCGGGGCTAAGTGCTCCCGACTCCTCGGCGAGGGCCCGGGTCAGCGAGCGCAGCGACTCGATCGGTGACCGCAGTTCGTGACAGAACATCCGCAGCAGCAGCGCGTGACCGCCCGGTGCGGGTGGCCGGGAAACCTCCGGCGTTCCGCCTCCCGGGCTGGCCGATTCCCATTCCTGTTCCCGTTCCTGGCCGCTGGTCCGGCCTTCGGTCAGCAACGACAGGCGACCCATGATCGCCCTGCCGAGGTTGCGGAACAACGGCCGGCCGGGGGTGCCGCCCCGAGGTCGCCGGGGCCGCCGAGCCCGGATACCGGCGCGATGAGCGGTCTCCGGCTGGACGGGCATGATCGGGCGCAGAGCGGGAAACGCCGCCGCGTGTCCGAATCCGCGACCCTCCGGCTGGTACTGGTCGATGACCATCCTCTTTTCGTCCGTGGCCTCGAACTCCTGCTTCCGGCCAGTACCCAGGGACGGGCGCGGGTCGTCGGATCGACCGGTGACGCCTCCGCCGCCGCCGCGACGGTCCGCCGCTGCGTACCCGACCTGGCCCTGGTCGACCTGCACATGCCGCGACCGGGCGGGATCCGGGCCATCGCCGCCATCCGCCGAACCACACCACGGGTACGGATCGTCGCGATCTCCGGGCTCGACGAGATCGACCTCATGGTGCAGGCCCTGCGCGCCGGCGCGGAGGGCTACCTGCCGAAGAGCAGCGAGCCCGAGGAACTGCTGCCGCCGCTACTGGCGATCCTGGACGGGTGGGCAGTGCTACCTGCCGGCCTGCTCACAGCCCTGCTCCGCCCGGCGTACAACGGCCTGCCGGCGACGGCCGCCCTCGACGACGAGGAACGCCGTCTCCTGCAGCTTATTGCGAAGGGATGTCGCACGGTGGAAATCGCTGAAGAGCTGAACTTCTCCGAGCGCACGGTGAAGCGGCTGACGGCATCGTTGCTGCGCAAGCTGCGCGTGTCGAACCGGACCGAGGCCGCCGCCGTGGCCGGCAACGCGGGCCTGCTGTGAGCCGTCTCCGGTGCCAGCCGCGCCGGGCGGGGGCGGCTCTCCGAAGCGCCGAGCGCCCCGCAGGGCGAGCGTGGCGCCGTCGAGGGCGACCGGATGCCCTCGCGATCGACGTCTCCAGCGCCCTGGCCGTCTGCGGGTGACCTGCCGCCGGACGATCGAGTTCGACGACCGGCCGCCGGGTCCTCGCCCAGCGCGTCGCGGTGATCCTGCTCGACGAGCCGACCGCCGCCCTCGACCTGGGTCACCAGGAGTTGGTTGGTGCTCGGGTTGGCCGGGCTTGTGCCCGGGCAGGCCAGCGGAACCGTCTGGACCCGCTGAACGAGGTCGGTGTGCGGCGGTGGCTGCCGTGGGTTGACCGGGTGGTGCACTCTGGGGCCTGCCGGGTGACGGACGGCAATGACTTCGGTGCGCTCCGCGTCCGGGTGTGTTCGTCGGCGGCACCATCCTAGGAAGAGGGCCATCCGTGAGACGAACGAGGATATGCGCCGCCGTGGTAGCCGTGGCGGTGCTGACCTGGCCCGGCGTCGCAGCCGCGGCCGCGCCGCCGGCCAACGACGACTTCGACGACGCGACCACGGTGAGCGGGCTACCGTTCACCGACGTGGTGCCCGGCGCGGACGCGACGACGGCGACGGACGACCCGACGGCGTGCGACGGCGCCATCTCCACCGTCTGGTACCGGTTCACCCCGACCCGTACCGGCAGTTACGTGGCGACCGGCACGGCGGAGCCGTACGGCGCCTACCTGTCCATCTTCACCGGCACCCGGGGCGCCCTGACACCGGTCGTGTGCAGCTCCGGCACCACCGTCTGGCCCGCCGAGGCCGGTACCACGTACTACCTCATGGTCAGTGCCTTCCAGTGGTCGCCCCCGGGTGACTTCGTGTTCACACTGGACGGTCCGTCGGCGATCGACGTCACGCTCGACCCGCAGGGGCGGGTCGACCCGCGTACCGGCGTCGCGCAAGTCTCCGGCACCGTGACGTGCCGGGTCACCGGGTGGACCATGATCCGCGGCGTGCTGCGCCAGCGGGTCGGGCGCTTGATCATCTCTGGTGGCTTCGCATCGGAGGTGCCGGTCTGCGACGGGACGCCGAGGCGCTGGGCGGCCGACGTCACGGGGGAGAACGGCATTTTCGCGGGGGGCCGGGCCACCGCACGGGTGGACGCGGAGGGTTGCCCCGATGCCCTGTCGTGCTTCAGCGACGTCGCGGAAGGCACCCTCCGGCTGTCACCTCGGCGGGCCGCCGGCCCGGGACGGTGACGGGGGCGGCGGCGTTACGCTATCGCACGGCGTCGATGCCGACCGATCCGCGACCGTAGGCATCGATCCGGCCCCACCGCCCGACGGCGATCGGGCACGCTCCCATGGTCGCCTTCGCCAGCGATGGGGGCATCACCCGCGCCGGGTGCTGGACGTCGGCACGGCCACCGGAACGTGGTAGTGACGCTCCCCACGCCACGGCCCCTGCCGCACGGGCTGGCGCCCCGGCGACCGGCGCTGCCGAGGACCGGATATGCCGGCACGAACAGGCCGATCGGGGTCGCTACCGGGGCAGCGGGATGTGGCACATGGTCCACGGATGTGTCGAGGCTCTCCGCCGGGGGAGACAGAAACCGGTGGCGGCCAGCCGGCCGCTGTCACAGATCACCGCCCTGCCTGGTCGTTGTGGGCGACAGGGCGCCGTCCGGCGCCACGGAAGACAACCAGAGGACCAAGATGAAGATCGTCGTTATCGGCGGCAGCGGACTCATCGGCAGCAAGGTCGTGGAGCTGCTCGCCGCGCAGGGCCACCAGGTGGTGGCGGCGTCTCCGAAGACCGGGGTGAACGCGGTCACCGGCGAAGGGCTGGCCGAGGCGCTCGACGGCGCCGAGGTCGTGGTGGACGTGTCGAACTCGCCGTCCTTCGACCCGGACGCCGCGCGGGAGTTCTTCGAGAACTCCGCCCGCAACCTGTTCCCGGCCGAGGCGGCCGCCGGGGTGGGCCACCACGTGGCGCTCTCGGTCGTGGGCGCGGACCGGATGCCGAACATCGGGTACATGGGGGCGAAGGTGGCGCAGGAGCGGCTGATCGCGGCGTCGCCGATCCCGTACTCGATCGTGCGCGCCACGCAGTTCTTCGAGTTCCTCGACGCCATCGCCGCCACCGGGACCGACGGCGACACCGTACGCCTCGGACCGGTGCTCTTCCAGCCGATGGCCGCCGACGACGTGGCGGCCACCGTGGCGGACGTCGCGCTCGGTGCCCCGGTCGGCGGCATCGTCGAGGTGGCCGGCCCCGAGCGGTCCCGCCTCGACGAGGTGATCCGGTCGGTGCTGCGCGCGGAGCAGGACCCCCGGAAGGTGGTGACCGACCCCGCCGCCGGGTACTTCGGCGCCGTGGTGCCCGACGACGCGCTGGTCCCCCTCGGTGAGGCCCGTACCGGTCGCATCCGGCTGTCGGACGTGCGCCCGGTGGACGGGGGCGGGCGGTAGTCGCCGAGGCGCCTCGTCGTTGTCTGCTCGACCTGCGGCCGGCCCGTGGCGCCGGCCGGAGGTCGGGCCCGCCACCGGACCCGGATCGTCGGTCGGGCTCGGGCCGGACTTTGCCATCTGCCCCCGGACCTGTGGACGATGGCGTCGTGCAGCCTGCGACCGACGGACAAACCGGCCAGACCGACGACGTGGTCGACTTCGAGGCGATCCGGGGACGACTGTTCGGGATCGCCTACCGGATGCTCGGCAGTGTCGGCGACGCCGAGGACGTCGTGCAGGATGCCTGGCTCCGCTGGCAGCGGACGGACCGGCGGAACGTCCGGAACCCGGCGGCGTTCCTCAGCACCACGACGACCCGGTTGGCGATCAACGCGGTGACGGCGGCCCGGGCGCGCCGGGAGACGTACGTGGGGCAGTGGCTGCCGGAGCCGGTGGACACCGCCGCCGATCCGGCACTCGGTGCGGAGCGGGCGGAGGGGCTGGAGTTGGGGGTCCTGCTGCTGCTGGAGAAGCTCGCCCCGGCGGAGCGGGCGGCGTACGTGCTGCGGGAAGCCTTCGACTACGCCCACCGGCAGGTCGCCGAGGTACTGGGGACCACCGAGGCGAATGCCCGGCAACTGCTGAGCAGGGCCCGCCGGCACCTGGCCTCGGCCCGGTCGGCACCGGTTGGCCGGGCCGAGCACCGGCGGCTGGTCGAAGCTTTCGTGGCGGCGGCCCGGGGCGGGGACCTGGCCGGGTTGGAGCGGCTGCTCGCCGACGACGTGGTCGCCAGTTCCGACGGCGGAGGACGGGTGCACGCCTCGCGGAGGGATCTGCACGGCGCGGCCCGGGTGACGACCCTGCTGGACAACGTGCTGCGGAAGTACTGGCGCGACTCGGTGATCCGGCTCGTCCGGGCCAACGGCGCGGAGAGTCTGCTGGTGGCGGCCGCCGACGGGACCCCGGAGGCCCTGCTCGCCCTGGAGGCCACCGAACGGGGGATCGAGCGCCTCTTCATCGTGGTGAACCCGGACAAGCTGCAACAGTTCGCCGGCCGGGTCTGACCGCCCGCCCTGCCGGCCTGCGCTGCGAAGTGCCGGACCGCCCGGGGCGTTGATGCCCGCCCGGCAGCTCGTGGTCACGGTCGCGGTACGGCTGGATTCCGTCAAATCGCCCTGCGGCCCACCCGGCCTGTGTCTAAATCGGGTACGTCGGCGCATCACCGCCGGCCTTCCGGCGGTGATTCCGACCGGCCGGTCGGGCAGGCCAGGGCAGGCAGCGATCATGACGCACGGGGGGTAGTGATGGGCTTTGTCACCGCGATGGACGGCACGGAGATCTACTACAAGGACTGGGGTTCCGGTCCGGTCGTGGCCTTCTCACACGGCTGGCCGCTGAGCGCGGACGCCTGGGACGGCCAGTTGCTGTTCCTGGCGCAGCAGGGCTTCCGGGTCGTCGCGCACGACCGCCGGGGGCACGGCAGGTCCGGTCAGGCCTCGGCCCGCAACGACATGGACGGGTACGCCGACGACCTCGCCGCGGTGCTGGATTCGCTGGACCTGACCGACGTCACGCTTGTCGGTCACTCGACCGGCGGCGGTGAGGTGGCCCGCTACATCGGCCGGTACGGCACCGGCCGGGTGAGCAAGGCGGTGCTCATCTCCGCCGTACCGCCGCTCATGGTGCAGACCCCGGACAATCCCGAGGGGCTGCCGATCGACGTCTTCGACGGGCTGCGCGCCAAGCTCTTCGCCGACCGGTCGCAGTTCTACCAGGATCTGGCCCAGATGTTCTACGGCGCGAACCGGCCCGGGGCGACGGTCTCCAAGGGCACCCTCGACCAGTTCTGGCTCTGGAGCATGCAGGCCGGGATGAAGAACGCGTACGAGAGCATCAAGGCGTTCTCCGAGACCGACTTCCGGGACGACCTCGCCAAGTTCGACGTCCCGACGCTGGTGATGCACGGCGAGGACGACCAGATCGTCCCGGTGAAGGACTCGGCCCGGAAGACCGCCCAGTTGATCGCGAACGCCCAGGAGATCTACTACCCGGGCGCGCCGCACGGGTTGACCGCCACCCTCCAGGACCAGGTCAACAAGGACCTGCTCGCCTTCCTGAAGAGCTGACCGGCGCAGGTTCCACGCGTTCGCCGCCGGCCGCCGCCCGGGGTGCACCGACCCGCTGGGTGCCTCAGAACTCCTGGCCGGCGACGACCGAGAGGAGTCGCAACTTCTCGGCGCTCTCGGTGCCGGGGGTGGCGGTGAAGACCAGCAGCGACTGGGACTGGTCCGGGTCGAGCAGGACCTGGCAGTGCAGTTCGAGCAGCCCGAGCCGAGGGTGCCGGATCCGCTTCGGGGCGCAGTACGGGCCGGTGACCGGGTGTTCCTGCCACAGTTCGGCGAACTCCGGGCTCCGGGCGAGGAGCACGTCGACGATCTCACCGGCCCGGGAGTCCCGCCCGGCCCGGGTGTACGCCCGGTGCAGGTCGGCGGTGAGCAGCCGGCTGTGCCCGGGATGGTCCTCCTCGGGGTGGACGCGCCGGGTGTCCGGGTCGGTGAACCAGCGGTAGTGCAGGCTGCGGGCCAGCCCGGTGTGCCGGGTCTCGTCGCCGAGCAGGGCGGTGGCGAGCCGGGTCTGCCGCAACGTCTCGCCGAGGTCGCTGACGACCTGGGCGGCGGCGTCCCCGAGCCCGTCGAAGATGCGCATCATGCCCGGGTTGATGTGGTCGGCGCGCCGTACCCGGCGCGGCGTCGGATATCCGCCCAGCCGGAACAGGTGGTCCCGTTCCTCCAGGGAGAGCCGCAGGCCGCGGGCGATCGCGGCGAGCATCTGCTCGGAGGGGCGCGGGCCGCGCTGCTGCTCGATCCGGCTGTAGTAGTCGGTCGACATGTCGCTGAGCGCGGCGACCTCCTCGCGGCGCAGCCCGCCGGTACGCCGCCGCTGCCCCCGGGGCAGCCCGACGTCCTCCGGTTGCAGCGCCTCGCGCCGACTCCGGAGGAACTCGGCGAGCCGGTCCCGGTCCATGGCGTCTCCTCCTCTTCCGGCCGGTCCGGTCGGTTGTCGACCCGTTCGCGAACACCCGTCGACCCTGTTCGCGAGCACCGGCACCGAGGACCGCTCGCGAACACCCGCCGGTCCGCGACCGACACGACTTCGGCAACAATCTCGGGACCGCCGGGAATTCCGGGTGGTGCCGATCGTCGCACCGGGGCGAGCGGCCAACCAGGTGACGGGTGTCCACGGATCGGCTGTACCTGGTTACGCCCGCCCGACCGGCCAAGACTCGGATCCATGACTGGACCAACACAGACCGCGACCGGCCACTGGATCAACGGCGGGTGGCACCCGGCCGGATCGCCGGCAACCATCAGCGTGGTGAACCCGGCGAACGGCGAAATCGTCGCCGAGGTACCCGCCGGTACCGCCGCCGACCTGGACCGGGCGGTTGCCGCCGCCCGGGCCGCCTTCCCCGGCTGGGCCGCCACCGCGCCCGCCGAGCGGGCCGCCGTCGTACGGCGGATCGGCGCGGGCCTGCGGACCCGTGCCGAGGAGATCGCCACCGCGATCACCGCCGAGATGGGCTCACCGATCGGCATGTCCCGGACTGCCCAGGTGGGCTTCCCGGTCGCCGTCGCGGAGTCCTTCGCCACCCTGGCCGCCGACGTCGCCTGGACCGAGGAGGTCGGGAACTCGCTGGTGGTACGCGAGCCGATCGGCGTGGTCGGCGCGATCACCCCGTGGAACTTCCCGCTGCAGCAGATCGTGTCGAAGCTGGCACCGGCCCTGGTCGCCGGGAACACGATGGTGTTCAAGCCCTCCGAGATCGCGCCGCTGACCGCGCGGATCCTCGCCGAGGTGACCGCCGAGGCGGGCCTGCCGGCCGGGGTCTTCAACGTCGTCTACGGCACCGGACCGGTCGTCGGGGAGGCGATCTCCGCCCACCCGGACATCGACATGATCTCGTTCACCGGCTCCACCCGGGCCGGCCGGCGGATCTCCGCCGTCGCCGCCGGAACCGTCAAGCGGGTCGCGCTGGAACTCGGCGGCAAGGGCGCGAACGTGATCCTCGACGACGCCGACCTGCCCGCGGCGGTACGGACCGGGGTGACGATGGCGTTCGCCAACGGCGGCCAGGTCTGCGGCGCCTGGCCCCGGATGCTGGTGCCGGCATCGCGGCAGGACGAGGTCGTCGCGCTGGCGGTCGCCGCCGCCCGGGAGTACGTCGTGGGCGAGCCGACCGACGAGGCGACCCGGATCGGCCCGATGGCCTCCGAGGCGCACCGGGAGAAGGTGCACGGCTACATCGAGCGGGGCATCGCCGACGGCGCGACGCTGGTCTTCGGCGGTCCCGGCCGGCCGGAGGGGCTGGAGAAGGGGGCCTACCTCCGACCGACGATCTTCGCCGACGTCGACCCGCAGTCGGTGATCGCCCAGGAGGAGATCTTCGGCCCGGTCCTGACGATCATCCCGTACGCGGACGAGGACGAGGCCGTCGCGATCGCCAACGGCACCATGTACGGCCTCACCAGCGGGGTCTTCGGCGAGCCCGAGCACGCCCTCGCGGTGGCCCGGCGGCTGCGCGCCGGCCAGGTCGACGTCAACGGCGGCCACTGGAACCCGCTCGCCCCGTTCGGCGGCTACAAGCAGTCCGGGAACGGCCGCGAGTTCGGCCGGGCGGGCCTGGAGGAGTTTCTGGAGATCAAGGCCATCCAGCGCTGAACGGCGCGCCGACCGGGACCGGTGCGCGGACCGGCGGCTCAGCTCCGGTACCGGTCGAACCGGAACGGTGCCAGTTCGGCGCTGCGGTCCTCGCCGAGTACCTCGGCCGCGACCAGGTCACCGGCGTGCACGCTCAGGGTCGCGCCGCTGTGCGAGACGGCGAAGTGGAAGTTGGGCAGCTCGGCGGCCCGGCCCAGCACGGGTAGGCCGTCGCCGGGGATGGGCCGCTCGCCGACGCGTACGCCGCGCACGGTCGCGGCCCGGATCCCCGGGTAGAGCGCGACCGCCGCCTCGACCACCCGGTCGACCGCCGACTGGTCCACCCGGTAGCCGCCGCCGGCCGCCGGGTGGGCCGCACCGTCGATCTCGGGGCTGTGCAGCAGCAGCCGTCCGTCCCCGTCCGGGCGCAGGTGCACACGCGGGGCGTGCACGACCCGGGACACCGCGACGGTGACCGGCGAGGTGTAGACGAGTACGCCCCGGGTGTTGCGCATCGGCAGCACCAGCCCGGCGAGTGCGGCGACCTGGGCGGCCTGCGGTCCCGCGCAGTTCACCACGGCGGCCACGGGGAGCCGCCGCCCCGAGGCGAGCCGGACCGCGCGTACCTCGGCGGCGGTGACCTCCAGGCCGGTGACCGCGTCGTCGCGGACGACCTCGGCACCGCCGGAGACCGCGGTCGCCAGCAGGTATCCGATCAGCCCGGCCGGGTCGATCCAGCCCTCGCGCGGGAAGTAGGCGACGCCGTCCGGTGGCAACTCGGCCGGGGCCATCTCCGGTTCGAGGCGAAGCACGTCGGCGCGGTCGAGCCACCGTGCCTCGTACCCGTAGTCGAGCACGCCCGCGACCTTCGCGCGCAGCCCCGCGCGTGCGGCCTCGCCCTCGGCCCACTCCAGGTTGCCGCCCTCGTGGTACCAGTCGCCCTGGGGCGCCTCGGCGGCCAGCCGGCGGTGCGCCGCCATACTCGCGACACTGAGATCGTGGTAGGCCCGGGGCTGCTTGCCGCAGGAGTTGGTCCAGGAGAACGTCGCGCCGGAGGTGCCGCCGGCCGGTGCTCCGGCGTCGACGACAGTGACCCGGGCGCCCCGCCGGGTCAGCCCGGCGGCGACCGCCGCGCCGTAAACTCCGGCCCCGATGACGACCACGTGGGTGAGCATGCTGATCGTGCCCCTTTCCGACGGATTCGCTTCCGGTACGGCTGGACGGTGCGGGGGTACCCGACCTCGACATCGATCCTCGCGCAGGAGCCGGCCGGCCCGAGTGCCACATTCGACGACCCGGATGCCACATTCGACAACGCGGACCCGGGCGGGACGTCTGATATTCACGTCCTCGCCACCGGACGGTCGGTGCCCGGCGATAGACACGCGGACGGACATCAACAACCCTGTGGAGGAAGCATGTCCCTGAGTTCCAGCCGATCCGGCCGGCTGGCGGTCCGCGCCGGCCTGCTCGCCGTCGCGGTCACCGTCGCCGGCCTGCCCGCCGTCGCGTCGCCGGCCGTGGCGCACGGCGGCGCGGTGCGGTTCGCCACCTTCAACGCATCCCTCAACCGGGGCGCCGAGGGGGCGCTGCGGTCCGACCTCTCCACCCCCGGCAACGCCCAGGCCCGGACGATCGCCGAGATCGTGCAGCGTACCCGGCCGGACGTGTTGCTGATCAACGAGTTCGACGTCGACCCGGTGGCCGCCCGGCTGTTCCAGCAGAACTACCTGTCGGTCGGCCAGAACGGTGCCCGCCCGGTCGGATATCCGTACCGGTTCATCGCGCCGAGCAACACCGGCATCGCCTCCGGGTTCGACCTGAACAACGACGGCGTGGTGGCCGACGAGCCGGGCGCGGCCGGGTACGGCGACGACGCACTCGGGTTCGGCGCCTTCCCCGGGCAGTACGGCATGGTGGTCTACTCCCGCTACCCGATCGACGTCCGGCAGGCCCGTACCTTCCAGACGTTCCGCTGGAAGGACATGCCCGGCGCGCTGCTGCCCGACGACCCGGCCACCGCCGCACCGGCCGACTGGTACTCGCCGCAGGAGTTGGCGGCGGTTCGACTCTCCTCGAAGAGTCACTGGGACCTGCCGGTCCAGCTCGGACGCCGTACGGTGCACTTCCTGGTCAGCCACCCCACGCCGCCGGTCTTCGACGGTGCGGAGGACCGCAACGGGCGGCGCAACTTCGACGAGATCCGGTTCTGGGCCGACTACGTGCGGCCGGGCGGCGGCCGCTACATCTACGACGACCGGGGCCGGCGCGGCGGGCTGCGGCCCGGCGCGGAGTTCGTGATCGCCGGGGACCTGAACTCCGACCCCTACGACGGGGACAGCATTCCCGGCGCGGCGCAGCAACTGCTGGACCACCGGGCGATCGACGACCGGTTCGTGCCGTCGAGCGCGGGCGCGGCCGAGGCCGGCGCCGTGCAGGGCGGTGCCAACACCGCGCACCGCAGCGACCCGGTGCACGACACGGCCGACTTCGCCGACGTGCCGGGGCCGGGCAACCTGCGCGCCGACTACGTACTGCCGTCGCGGGGGCTGGACGTGCGCGGCGGGGGCGTGTTCTGGCCGACGGCGGGCGATCCACTGTCGCGGCTGACCGGGACGTTCCCGTTCCCCAGCTCCGACCACCGGCTGGTCTGGCTGGACCTGCGCCTCCGGCGGTGACCGCCCGGGCCGGGTCCACGGTGGCCCGGCCCGGGCCCGCCGTCAGATTCCCCGTTCGCGGAGATAGTCCGCCAGCGCGGGTACGGTGTCCAGCGCCGAGATGTCGTCGTCCGGCTCCACCACCACGCCGTACCGGTGCTCGACGGCCTGGATCAGCCGCACGTACCCGATCGAGGTGAGGCCGAGCAGCCCGAGCGACTCGGGTTCGGCCAGCGCGTCCGCCGCGCTGATCTGGCCGTCGCTGGCCTCGACGACCAGGGTGGCGAGGTCGTGGTGGAGGTCGGGGACGGTCACGCGGACTCCTCCGGTCGCAACTCCTGCTCCTCCTGTCGCAACTCCTCGATGCAGCCGACCACCCCGTCGATGGTCGGGGTGTCGAAGAAGACGTCGAACGGCACCTCGACACCGAGAGCCCGCCGGATCCGGGCGGTGATCTGCATGATCGTCAACGAGTGGCCGCCCAGGTCGAAGAGACTGTCGCCCGGGCCGACCTCGTCGATCCGCAGCACCTCCCGCCAGATGCCGGCCACGGTCCGGGTCAGCGCCCCGGTGTCCGGCACGCCGGCAGTCTCGCTTCCGGCGGCCGGCGACGGGAGCTCGGTGCGCGCCGGGGCCGGCAGGGCGGCGCGGTCGAGCTTGCCTGCCGGCGTCCGGGGCAACCGGTCCAACCGGACGAAGTCCCTGGGGATCATGTAGCGGGGCAGCGTACCGGCGAGGTGCGCCCGGATCGGCGCGAGATCGCCCGCGCCGACCAGATAGGCCACCAGCTCCCCGTCCCGGACCGCCACCGCGGCCTGGGCGACAGCGGGCGCGCCGAGCAACGCCTGCTCGATCTCGCCCAGTTCGATCCGGTACCCGCGTAGCTTGATCTGGTTGTCGGCCCGGCCGAGGAACTCCACCGCCCCGTCCGGACCGAGCCGCACCCGGTCACCGGTGCGGTAACACCGCCGGCCGGTCCCGTCCGGCACGAACCGCTCGGCGGTGAGTTCCGGCCGCCCCCGATAGGCCCGGGCCAGCCCGGCACCGCCGATGCACAGCTCGCCGGGCACCCCGACCGGCACCGGACGCAGCCGGGCATCCAGGACGTGCAGCGTGGTGTTGGCGAGCGGGCCGCCGATGGTGACCCGGGACGGGTCGGCCGGTATCTCGGCGGCGGTGGACCAGATGGTGGTCTCCGTCGGGCCGTAGACGTTGACCAGGCGGTCGACGAGCGGGCGCAGCCGCCGGGCGACCGGGAGCGGAAGGGCTTCCCCGCCGCTGAGGGCGGTGACCGGGGCGCCGGCCCAGCCGGCGTCGAGCAGCAGGTGCCAGCTCGACGGGGTGGCCTGCACGTGGGTGATCCCGGCGTCCCGGATGAGCCGGCCCAGCGCGGTGCCCTCCCGGACGGTCGCGTCGGCGGCGACCACGACCCGGCCACCGGTGCACAGCGGCGCGAAGAGTTCGAGCGCGCTGATGTCGAAGGAGACGGTGGTCTGCTGGAGCCAGCGGTCGGCGGGGTCGGCGCCGAGCAGTTCGGTCATCGCGGAGACGAGGTTGAGCAGTGCCCGGTGGCCGATCTCGACGCCCTTGGGGCGTCCGGTCGAACCGGAGGTGTAGATGACGTAGGCGAGCCCGTCCGGGTCGGTGGCGGTGGGTGCTGTTCCGAGCTCGCCGGCGAACTCGGCCAGCCCGTCGAGCGGCAGCAGTTCGATTGGCAGCCCGCCGAGCGCGGCGGTGGCCTCGACGTGGCCGAGGACCAGCTTCGCTCCCGCATCGGTGGCGAGGAACTCCAGCCGGTTTACCGGATAGCTCGGATCCAGCGGCAGGTAGGCCGCCCCGGCGGCGAGGATGCCCAGCACACCGGCGACGAGTTCGACACCCCGGCGGGCGCAGAGCCCCACCAGGTCGCCGGAGGCGACGCCATGCCGGCGCAGCCGGTGGCCGATCCGGTGCGCGGCGGCGACCAGCTCCCGGTAGGTCAGCGTGCCGTCGTCGCCGCAGACCGCGACCGCGTCCGGGTCGGCCTGGGCGGCCGCCCGGACCAGGTCCAGCACGGTGCCGACGGGGCGGGGCCGCGCGGTGGCGTTCAGCCGGTCGAGCAGCGCCAGCTCCGCCGGGACGAGCAGGTCCAGGTCGCCGACCGGCCGGTCGGGCTCGTGCAGCGCCGCGGCGAGCAGGGTACGCAGGTGTCCGGCGATCCGCTCGGCGTCGGCGACCGGCAGCAGCCGGGCCGGTACGTGCATCCGCCCGGCCAGCCCGGCCGGGGCGTCGACCAGATGCAGGTGCAGGGCGCTGCGTACCGTCGCCGGGGCGAGCAGCAGATCCACATTGGACGAGCCTTCCGCCGGCCGTCGGTAGCTGACCGAGACCGGCGCCATGGCGGGCCGGGGCGGCAGGCCGGGCAGGGCACGCCCGAGCGGTACCTCGCGGTGGCGGTAGACGGCTCGGGCCTCGGCCCGCACCGCGCGTACCAGCTCGGCGAAGGAGGTCTCCAGGTCGACGCCGACGGTGACGGGCAGCTCGTTGACCCACATCCCGAGTTCGTGGGCGGTCTCCGGGGACCGGGTGGAGAGGTCGATGGCGACCGAGGCGATGCCGTTGCCGTAGCGGGCGAGTACCGCGTGCACGGCCGCGAGCAGCACCTCGAACCGGGTCGCCCCGAGCGCCGCCGCCCCGGCGGTCAGCGCGGCGTCCAGCTCCGCACCCCAGTCGAGGTCGAGGTGCGTGGCGGGCTCGGCGGCGGTCGGCGTACCGGTCAGTCCGGGCAGGACCACCTCGCCGGCCGGTGCCGGGCGCGCGGACCAGAAGTCGCGGGCTGCCGGGAGCGCCTCGGCGATCCGGTCGGTCTGGGCCCGCACGGCGGCGCTCAGCCGGGCGAGTGAACCGTTTTCCACCTCCCGTTGCGGTCCGCCGGACCGCAGGGCCGGAGGCGGTGCGTCAGCGCCGCGCGGTCCAGGTTGCAAAGGGTCCAGTGATCCGGCGCCGAGGGCCCGGCCGGCGACCGCCCCGGCCAGGTCGGCGGCGAGGACGTCCTTGCCGCCGCCGTCGAGCACCAGGTGGTGCGCGACGACCAGCACGACCGTGCGGCCGTCGTCGACCCGCAACGCCACGCAGCGGGCGAGCGGGCCGGCGGTGAGGTCGAAGCCGGCGGTGAGTTCGGCGGCGACGGCGGGCCCGAGTGCCGCCGGACCGACCGCCCGGTACGTGACCGGCATCGGGTCGGTGGGCGCCAGCAGCGGTTCCCCGTCGGCCTCGCGCACGCTCGTGGCGAGCAGCGGGTGCCGGGCGGTCACCACGGTCCACGCCTGGTCCAGCACCGCCGGCTCCACCGGCTCCGGCACGGTCAGCGCCACCGCCAGCAGGTACGCCGTCGAGGCGCCGCCGGCCCGCTCGGTGAACCAGACGCCCTGCTGGGCGAGGGTCAACGGGACGCCGGCCGGCGATCCCGCGACCACCTCCCGGTGCGGCCCGTCGGCTCCGGCGGTGACGGTCGGGGCGCGGGCGCCGGGCGGCTCGGGTGGAACGAGGTGCACTGCCTGCGTCATGGTTCGCCGTGTCCTCTCATGCTGCGTCCGGTAGGCGGGTGCACGGATGCGCCCGAGTCGGGTCTGGCGCCAACCGGTGTGCCGGGACCGTCCGCACCCCGGGCGTTCCCGGTGCCGTCGGTCCGGTCGGGCTGCTCGAAGAGCGCCCGCAGGCGGTGTTTGACGACCTTGCCGCCCGCGTTGCGGGGCAGTGCGTCGACGTGGACGATCCGGCTGGGCTGCTCGTGGCCGGCGAGCCGGCCGGCGAGGAAGCCGCGTACCTCGGCGAGCCGCAGCGTGCGGGTGGCCACCAGCGCGGCGACGGGTGCCGTGCCGAGTACCGGATCGGGCAGGCCGAACACGGCGGCCTCGACGATCTCGGGGTGCTCGTGCAGGGCCGCCTCGACAGCCACCGTGGAGACCTTGTCCGCCCCGCTTTTGATCACATCGCTCTCCCGGTCGACCAGGTACAGGTAGCCGTCGGCGTCGAGGTACCCGATGTCGCCCATCCGGGTCCAGCCGTCCCGGAACACCTGCCGGGTGGCCGCCGGATCGTCGTGATAGGACCGGGCGGTACCCGCGCAGCGCAGCCACACCTCGCCGGTCACCCCGGCCGGACACGGCCGTCCGGCGTCGTCGCAGACCCGCAGCGCGCCACCGGCGACGACCCTGCCCAGCGCGGCCGGCCGGTCCGGCTCGAAGACCACGCTGGTCTGCGTCGGCGCCGCCTCCGTCGAGGTGTAGTAGTTGACGATCGTGGCGCCCGGCAGCGCGGCCGCGAGCCCGGTCGCCACGGCGGGCGGCAGGACGGCGGCGGTCGAGCCGAGCAGCACCACGCTGGTCAGGTCGTGCCGGTCCAGCGCCCCCGAGCGGAGCAGTTCGATCGCCATCGCCGGCACCACGAAGACGCTGCCCACACCGTTCCGCTCGATCAGCCGGGCGAAGTGGTCGGGGCCGAACCGGGCCGTGACCAGCATCCCGGCGTGCGCGTCGAGCGCGTTGAACAGCATGGTCTGCCCGGCGTTCGTGCCGATCGGGAAGGCGTGCAGGAACTGCCGGGAGTGCGCCAGTGCCCGCATCGGCGGGTTGAGCCGGCAGCCGTGGGTCAGGTTGGCGTGTGTCGCGGTGACGCCCTTGGGCCGGCCGGTCGTGCCGGAGGTGTAGAGGATCTGCGCCGGGTCACCGGGCCGGGGTCCGGCCGTCGGCGTTGCCTCGGGCAGGTCCGCGACGTCCTCGGGACCCCAGCGGAATCGGACCGGCACGTCGGGCAGCTTCGCGGCCGGTCCGTGCAGTACGGCCGTCGCGCCGCTGTGCCGCAGCATGTACGCCAGTTCCGCCGGGGCGCTGCGGGTGGAGAGCGGCACCGCGACCGCACCGGCGGCGAGCACTCCGGTGTACGAGCAGGCGTACCCGATCCAGTCCTGGGCACCGTACAGCAGCCCGACCCGGTCGCCGGGGCGTACGCCCGCCGCCTCCAGCCCGGCGGCGATCGCCTGGGTCCGGGCCTGCCAGGTGCCGAGGTCGAGCGTGCCCGCACCCTGGCTGACGGCGACGTGCGACGGTTCGGTGCCGGCGCGGGCGGCGAGCATCTGCGGCACGGTCAGCGCGACCCGGCCGGCCCTGCCCGGCCGGCGGCCGGCGACCGCGTGGCCACCGCCAGCGGTAGCGGCGTCGTCCCCGGCAGCGGCGGCGGCTCCGGGCGCAGGGGCGCTCATCGGGCCGCCACCCGGTCCGTGGCCGGCCGCTCCGGGCCGGCCTGCGGGGCGGCGGACTGGGCCGGCGCGGCGCGGCGGCGCAGCGCCTCCACCCCGACCTGGTCGTCCGGCTGGGCGTCCGGGACCTCGTCGTCGAAGCGGGCGATCCGGGGCAGCCGCATCGCCACCAGTGCCACGGCCGCGATGGCGACCGCGAGCAGTAGGTAGAGCAGGCCGATGCCACGGCCCTGCCCGACCCCGATGACCCGGCCGACCGTGCCGGCGAGCGGCCCGGCCGGGGCCATCAACGGTTCGAGGAGGCGGGAGCCGACCGGGCCGACCAGGGTCCAGCCGAGGGGCAGGGTGGACCAGGCGATGACGGTGTTGATCGCGAACACCCGGCCGTGGAATCGCTGCGGCACCTTGACCTGCACGATCGTGGTGTAGACGCCGTTGAGCAGGACGAGCCACATCGAGATGCCGAACGAGCCGATCGCGATCACCCACAGCGTCGGCCGCAGGCCGATGACGAGGCAGAAGCCGGCCAGCACCAGCGTGCAGCAGAGCACGGTGAACAGCCGCCGGTGCCGTGGCCCGCCCCAGATGCTCATCGCCAGGCCGCCGAGGAACGCCCCGACACCGCCCGCGACCGAGACCTGGGCGACCTGGTCGATGCCGGCGAACGCCAGCACCAGCGGGGTCAGCATGATGAACAGCGGCGACAGGAACACGTTGAGGCTCATGAAGAACAGCAGCAGCGACCGGAAGCCCCGGTGTCCCCAGGAGAAGCGCAGACCCTCGCGGATCTCGGCGGTCAGGCTCTCCCGCCGCCGCCAGCCCAGCGTCCGGGGAAACCGCACCAGCAGCACGATGACGATCGCGGCGGCGTAGCTGAGCACGTCGATGACGAGGATGCCGCCGAGGTCGATCACGGCGAGCAGCGCCACCGACAGCAGCGGCATCATGATGGTGGCGACGCCGGTGACCATCTGTACGACGCCGTTGGCGTGCCCGAGGTACTGCTTCGGCACCAACTGCGGGATGGCCGAGTTGTAGGCGAGGCGCTGGAAGGTGAGCGACACCGACAGCAGCGCGATCAGCGGATAGATGTGCCACACCTGGAGCGACCCGGTCCAGAGCAGGATGCCGAGCAGGAGTTGGGTGCCGCCCGCGCCGACGTCGCCGCAGAGGATCACCGCGCGTCTGCTGTACCGGTCGACGATCGCTCCGGCCACCGGCAGCACCAGCAGGCCGGGGACGAGCCCGGCGACGGCGAGCAGCGCGAAGTTCAGCAGCGACCCGGTCTCCTTGAGCACCCAGAGCGGCAGCGCCACGTCGGTGAGGGTCGACCCGAGGATGGAGACGAGCTGGGCGAGCGCGACGACCAGGAAGCGGCCCATGCTGGGCTGCGGCCCGGAGGTGACGACCCGGCTGGCCGACCGGGAGGTGCCGTGCAGCCACCAGGTCGGCTCCGTGCCGCGCGCGGGCCGGGTCAGCGGCTCGGTCCGCTCCGACACCACGGCGCGGTCGACGGTGGTGACGATCTCGGCCAGCTCCTCGGCCCGCCACCGGAGGAAGAAGTGTCCGGCCTCGTCGAGTACGACGACGGCGGTACGGTCGGTGAGGAAGTGCCACTCGGTGAACCGCTCGGCGTAGAACTCGGTCGCCGGGTCCCGCTCGCCGGCCACGGTGACGACGGGTGCGCGCAGCCGTCCGGTGCCGGTGTGCATCAGTTTCGTGAAGTACGCCTCGGCGCTGTCGGAGTCCCGGCGCATGTTCCGGATGATCTGGCGGGCCTGGCCCGGCTCGATGTCGCTCATGTCGACGCCCATCGAGGTCAGCCAGTTGGCGTACGCCTTGTCGGAGCGGATCGCCTCCATCCGGGTCAGCCGGGACAGTGCCGTCCAGACCCGGCTTCGCGGCCGGGCGAACGGGAAGATCGCTCCGATGTAGACGGCGTCGAGTTCCCGCCCGCGCTGCTCCAGCCGGCGGGCGATCTCGACGGTGAGCGCGGAGCCGACACCGCAGTGGCCGTAGAGCGCCAGTGGCCCGTCGACCTTCGCCAGGATCTCGACGGTGCAGCGCTCGGCCAGCTCGTCGAAGGGCAGCGCGGCCTCGTCCAGCCCGATGTCGTGGCCGGGGATGGCGACGGAGAAGAGCCGGTGCCCGGCCGGCAGCGCGTCGGCGAGCGGCTGGTACACCACGGCGCTTCCGCCGCCGTACGGCACGCAGACCAGGGTGCGCACCCGTTCGCTTCGACGACTCCGGCTCGGCGGGTCTGGCGCCGCGCCGCGACCCGGAGCCGTCGCCGGCCCGGGACGGGTCAACTCGTGCACCAGGTCCCGGGGGCCGCGCTGCCCGTGCGGCGCCGCGACGAGCCGGGCCAGCTCGCGTACGGTGCGGTGCGTGAACAGGTCCAGCACGGAGACGCCGGCCCCGGCGGCCCGGCGCAGCCGCGCGACGACCTGGACGGCCAGCAGCGAGTGCCCGCCGAGATCGAAGAAGTCGTCGTCGAGGCCGACCTGCGGCACGTCGAGCACCTCGGCCCAGACACCGGCGACCAGGACTTCGGTCTCCGTGCCCGGTGGCACGTACGCGGCGCCGACGTCGCGGGCCCGGGGCGGGGCCGGCAGCCGGCGCCGGTCCAGCTTGCCGTTCGGGCTCAGCGGCAGCTCGGGCAGTTCGACGAAGGCCGCCGGCACCATGTAGTCGGGCAGCCGCCGCTTGAGGGCGAGCCGGAGCGCGGCGACATCCACCGGGGCGGTGCCGACCAGGTACGCGGCCAGCCGCCGGTCTCCCGGGCTCTCCTCGCGGAGGACGACGGCCGCGTCCCGTACCCCGGGTTGCGCGCGCAGCGCCACCTCGATCTCGCCCAGCTCGATCCGCAGGCCGCGCAGCTTCACCTGCCCGTCGATCCGGCCGAGGAAGTCGAGGGTGCCGTCCGGCCGCCAGCGGGCCAGGTCGCCGGTGCGGTAGCGGCGCTCCCCGTCCGGGCCGGTGCCGAACTTCTCGGCGGTCAGCTCGGGGCGGTTGAGGTAGCCGTGCGCCAGTCCCACCCCGGCCAGGTGCAGCTCGCCCGGTACCCCCACCGGCAGCGGCTCGCCCCGCTCGTCCAGCACGTACACCCGGATGTTGTCGATCGGCGCGCCGATCGGCACCCGGGCGGCGCCGGTCAGCTTCTCGGCGGTGCAGTGGTACGCGGTCACGTCGATGGCGGCCTCGGTCGGCCCGTACAGGTTGTGCAGTTCGACGCCGGGCAGTGCGGCGAGGGTACGCAGCGCCAGGTCGACCGGGAGTTCCTCGCCGCTACAGATGATCCGCCGCAGCGGGCGGCACCGCGCGATCCCCTCCTCGGCGAGGAACACCGCCAGCATCGACGGCACGAAGTGCACGGTGCTGACGCCCTCGGCCACGATCAGGTCGCGCAGGTAGCCGGCGTCCCGGTGCCCGTCCGGCCGGGCCAGCACCAGCCGGGCCCCGGACAGCAGCGGCCAGAAGAACTCCCAGACCGAGACGTCGAAGCCGGCCGGGGTCTTCTGCAGCACGGTCTCCGTGCCGGTCAGGCCGTAGCGGCGCTGCATCCAGTGCAGCCGGTTGACGACGCCGCGATGGCCGTTGATCACCCCCTTGGGCTGCCCGGTCGAGCCGGAGGTGTAGATCACGTAGGCGGGGTCGTCGGGCCCGGCCAGCGGTTCGGGGGCGGTGGCGGCGGCGGTCGCCCAGGTGGCCGGGTCGTCGAGGGCCAGCACCGGACGGTCGGTCGGCGGCAACCCGGAGCGGGCCGTTCCGGCGGTCAGTACGGCCACCGGGTCGGCGTCGGCGAGCATGAATCCGAGCCGCTCGGCCGGGTGATCCGGATCCAGTGGCAGGTACGCCGCACCCGAGACCAGGACGCCGAGCAGCGCGACGACGAGGTCCGGACTCCGGTGCGCGCAGACCGCGACGAGCCGTCCGGGCCCGGCCCCGTGCTCGCGCAGCCGGTGCGCGACCCGGTTCGCCCGGGCGGCCAGTTCCCGGTAGCTGAAAGTGGTGCCCTCGAAGGTGACCGCCGGTGCGTCCGGGGTGGCGGCGGCCCTCGCCATGACCAACTCGTGCAGGGTCACGTCCCCCGGGAAGTCGGCGGCGGTGTCGTTCCAGGCCACCAACACCTGCTCGCGGGCCGGCCCGCTGAGGGTGAGCAGCCGGCTGAGCGGCCGGTCCGGGTCCCGGGCGACCGCGTGCACGAACTCGACGAAGCTGTCGGCGATCCGTTCGACGGTCTCGGCGCCGAACAGGTCGCGGTTGTAGACGAACGCCCCGGAGAGCGTCTCCCCGGCCACCAGGTCCAGCTCCAGGTCGAACCGGGTCGCCACCGCTTCGACGACGAAGGGCGCCACGGTCAGCCCCACCTCCGCGCTGTCCGGGGCCGGAGCAGGGGGCGGTGACGCGGCCGGCAGCGGAGGCGACGGCGCAGCGGCGGTGCCGGGCGCCGCCGGGGTCCGCATCGATAGCGCGACCTGGAAAATCGGGGAACGGCCCACGTCCCGCGGCACGTCCAGCTCGGTGACCAGCCGCTCGAACGGCAGCTCCTGGTGGGCGTACCCGTCGAGCACGGTGTCCCGGATCCGGGTGACCAGCTCGGGAAAGGTCGGGTCGCCGTCGGCGTCGACCCGGGTGATCAGCATGTTGACGAACATGCCGATCATCGGCTCCAGTTCGGCGTGGCTGCGCCCCGCCTGTGGCGACCCGATGGCGAAGTCGTGCTGCCGGGCGTAGCGGGCCAGCACCGCCGCGTAGGCGGCGAGCACCACCATGTAGAGGGTGGCGCCGTGGTCGAGCGCCAGCCGCCGCAGCGCGGCGGTCGACCCACCGTCCAGGCGCACGCCGACCGGCGCGCCCCGGAAGGTCGGCTCGGCGGGTCGCGGCCGGTCGGTGGGCAGCTCCAGCGGGGGTACCCCGGCCAGCCGGGCCCGCCAGTAGGCGACGTCGCGGTCCTCGGTACCGTCGGCGAGCCGTTGCCGCTGCCGTTCCCGCTGCCACAGCGCGTAGTCGCCGTACTGCCGCCGCAGCGGCGGCAGGGGATCGGCCGGAGCGGTCCGCCCGGGGTTGCCGGCAGCGGCGAGCAGGGTGAGTAGTTCGCCGACGAGCAGGTCGGCCGACCAGCCGTCGCAGACGATGTGGTGCAGGGTGAGCGCGAGCACGTGGTCATCCGGGCCGACGGCGTACAGGGCGGCACGCAGCAGCGGACCCCGGGCCAGGTCGAACGGCTCGGCCAGCCGGGCCCGGACGGCGTCGCGTACCCACGCTTCCCGGGCCGCCAGGTCGGCACCGGCCGGCTCGGCGACGTCGAGCCCGATCGAGACCGTGTCGTCGATGTGCAGCACCGGCTGGCCGTCCACTGTGGCGTCGAAGCGCATCCGCAGGCTCTCGTGCCGCGCCGCAACCGTGTCCAGGGCGGCGCGCAGCGCGGTCGGGTCCAGCCTCCCGCGCAGCCGCAGTACCACCGGGACCGTGTACGCGGCGGTGCCCGGCGCGTACTGCTCCATGAACCACAGCCGCTCCTGGGCGAGCGAGAGCGGCACCGCCGCCCCCGCCGGCCGGGCCGGGACGACCTCGGTCGGCGCGGCCGCCGGCTTGAGCCGGGCGGCGAGCAGCGACCGCTTGGTGGCGGAGAGCTGGTCGGGAACGGCGGTCATTGCCGTGCCTCCGTGGCCGTGCCGGCTCGGTCTTCGGGGCCGGGGTGCGGCGCCGGATGCCGCCTGGTGTGGTCGATCAAGGTCCTCCCGTCCGGGTGGCGGCGAGCTGCGCCGCCGCCTCGTCCTCAGTGAGCCGGTCGATCTCGGCGATCAGCGCGGCCTCGACCGCGCGGGCGAAGCCGGCGACGGTGGGGTGCTGGAACAGCAGCCGGACCGGCAGGTCGAGGCTGACCGCCGCCCGCAGCCGGGCGATCACCCGGATGGCGAGCAGCGAGTGTCCGCCGAGCGCGAAGAAGTCGTCGGTCGCGCCCACCCGGTCGACCGGCAGCAGCTCGGCGAAGATCCCGGCGACCAGTTCCTCCGCGTCGGTACGTGGCGCCTCGAACCCACCCCGGACCTCGTCGCCGACCGAGGGCACCGGCAGCGCGGCCGTGTCGACCTTGCCGTGCGGGGTCAACGGGAGCGCGGCCAGCGGCACGACCACGCTCGGCACCAGCGGCGCGGGCAGCCGGTCGGCGGCGTGGGCGCGGAGCTCGTCCACGGCGGCGGTGCCGGTCACGTACCCGACCAGGGTGTCGCCGAGGGCGGTGACCACGGCCTGGCCCACCTCGGGGTGCCCGGTCAGCACCGCCTCGACCTCGCCCGGCTCGATCCGCATGCCGCGTACCTTGAGCTGCCGGTCGAGGCGGCCGAGGAACTCCAGTACCGGCTCGTCCCGGCGCCACCGGGCCCGGTCACCGGTCCGGTAGAGCCGACCGCCGCCGTACGGGTCGGGGCGGAACCGCTCGGCGGTCAGGTCCGGCCGGCCGAGGTAGCCGTCGGCGAGCCCGGTACCGGCCAGGCACAGCTCGCCGACCGCCCCGCGAGGCACCAGCCGCCCGGCCTCGTCGAGCAGGTACGCCCGGACCCCGCCGATCGGGCGCCCGATCGGCGGCCGGCGACCGGTGTCGGCGGCCCCGAGCTCCACGGCGGTGGCGATGATCGTCGCCTCGGTCGGCCCGTACGTGTTGATCAGCCGGATCCGGTCGCCGTGCCGGTCCCGCCAGCGGGCGACCGCGGCCGCGTCGACCTGCTCGCCGCCGAGGATCAGCAGCCGCAGCGCCGCCGGCCAGGCCGGCACGAGACCCAGCAGTTCCTGCCAGTACGCGGTCGGCAGGTCGAGTACGGTGATCGCCGGGTCGGCGGCGAGCAATTCCGGCAGCGACTGCGGCCCGTCGGGCAGCAGCACCAGGGTGGCGCCGGCCGCCAGGGTCGGCCAGATCTCCTCGGCGTGGGTGTCGAAGCTGAGTTCGGCGAACTGCACGACCCGGTCGGTGCCGGCCAGCCGGTAGGCGTCGACCATCCACCCGGCGCGGGCGTCGAGGGCGGCGCGGCCGACGAGCACCGGTTTCGGGGTACCCGTCGAGCCGGAGGTGAACAGCACGTAGCCGGGGTCGGGCGCGGCGGCCGGCGCGGTCGAGCCCGGCCCGACTCCTTCGGCGGTGAGCACGGCGGCGACGGCGGCCTGCGCGACCAGCGCGGCGCGGCGCCGGGCCGGCAGTCCCGGATCGACCGGGACGTAGCCGGCGCCGGCCCGCCAGGTCGCCAGCAGGGCGACGACCAGGTCGGGGCCGCGCGGCAGGCTCACCCCGACGAGCTGCCCGGGCTCGACTCCGGCGGCGCGCAGCGCATCGGCCAGCTCACCGGCGCGCGCCCACAGCTCCCGGTAGCTGACCTGGTCGGCGCCGCTGACCAGGGCGACCGCCTCGGGCGCGGTCTCGACCGCCCGGGCGATGCGGGTGAGCAGCGGCGGCGGGTCGGCGACGGCCGGCCCGGTGCCGATCCGCAACAGCTCGGCCCGGGCCGCGTCGTCGACCAGCGGCAGCGCCCGCACCGGGGTGTCCAGGTCGGCCAGGACGGCGTGCAGCACGGTGGTGAACCGGTCGGCCAGCCCCTCGGCGGTGGCCGGGTCGAACAGGTCGGCGCTACAGGTGAGCAGGATGTCCATCCGGACGTCGTCGGGGCGGACGTTGATCGCGGTCGAGCTGACGAAGACGTCCATGGCCACGTCGGTGATGGTGCGGCGCGATCCCTCCCCGAACGCCTCGACCGCGATGCCCTCGAAGCCCTCGAAGCCGGTCGCCGAGACGTCCATCGTGGAGTGCAGGGTGAAGGTGGCCTGGAAGAGCGGGTTGCGGCTCGGGTCGCGGTGCAGGTCCAGGTCGGCGAGGAGCTGCTCGAACGGGATCTCCTGGTGGGCGAAGGCGGCCAGGCAGTTCGCCCGGGTCCGCAGCACCAGGTCGCGGACGGTGACGTCACCGGAGAGGTCGGCGCGCAGCACCAGCATCCGGGTGAAGTAGCCGAAGACCGACTCCACCGCCACGTCGTCGCGGCCGGCCACCGGCGTGCCGACGCAGATGTCGTGCTCCCCGCTGGCCTGGGCCAGGGTGAGTTGGTAGACCGTCATCAGCAGCATGAACGGGGTGCAGCGCAGCTCCCGCGCCGCGCGCTGCACCGAGACCCACAGTTCGCCGTCGCACTCGCGGACCGCCGCGACCCCCGCCGAGCCGCGTACCGCCGGGCGGGGCCGGTCCGGCGGCAGTTCGAGTACCGGAGGCCGGGCCAGCGCCGCCCGCCAGTACGCCTGCGCGGCGTCGTCGACGGTCTGCTGGGCGCGGGCGTGGTCGAGGTAGCGCAGGCCGGGCGGGGTGGGCTCGATTCCCCGGTACGCCTCGGCGACCTGCCGGTAGAGCAGGTTCATCGACCAGCCGTCGCCGACGATGTGGTGCACGGCGGTGCAGAGCACGTGGGTACGCGGGTCGAGGCGGAGTAGGCCGACCCGGATCAGGTGCCCCTCGGCGAGGTCGAACGGGCGGGCGATCAGTTCCTCGACGGCCCGCCGGGCCTCCTCCTCGCCCGACACGTCGACCCGGCACACCGGGGTCGTCCGTGCGGCGAGTACCTCCTGCACCGGTACGCCGCCGGATTCGACGAACCGGGTCCGCAGGCTCTCGTGCCGGGCGATCACGGTGTCGAGGGCGCGGATCAGCCGGTCGACGTCGAGGTCGCCCCGGAGCAGGACCGTGGTGGAGATGGTGTACGCGGCGTCGCCCGGGTCGAGCCGGTCGAGAAACCAGAGCCGCCGCTGTGCCGGGGTCAGCGGGCCGCGATCGTGCTCAGCCATGACAGACACGCCCCTCGTGGGATGGGTCCGGGACGTCGGGGCGGCAGCCGTTCCCGCCGGCCTCGACGTTCGCGACGCGGTAGGTCATCGGCCGCTGCCTCCCGGGCCGGCGATCGCGGCGGCGCCGGGCGCCAGCAGCCGATCGAGCAGTGCCGGCAGCCCCGGATGGCGCCAGTCCGGGAAGACCGCCGTCGCTCCGGCCGCGCCGATCGACGCCAGGTAACCCGGGTCGGGCACGGTGGGCATCGCCACCACCGGACTGCCGGCCGACCGGGCCGCGGCGACGCCGGTGACCGAGTCCTCGAAGACCAGTTGGTACGCCGGCGGCACGCCGAGCCGTCTCGCGGTCTCCCGGTAGACGTGCGGCGCCGGCTTCAGCTCCGGTACGTCCTGCGCCGCCACCACCCGCTCCGGGCCGATCAGTTCGAGCAGTCCCGCCCGGCGCAGGATGCCGAGCGCGGTCCCGCGCTCGGTGACGGTGCCCACGGCCAGCAGGACGCCCCGGCCGGCCAGCCGGTCCAGGACCTCGGCGACCCCGGCACGCGGCACGACCTCTTCGACCGCACCGACCAGCGCCGAGAAGTACCGGCGCTTCGCCGCGAGCACCTCGACCGGCGAGACCCCGGTGTCGGACAGCGCCGCGACCTCGGCCGCCACCCGTGGGTCGGGGCCGCCGATGAAGTGGGGGAGCCGGAGCAGGGCCTGGTCCCAGGTGAGCGCGACCCCGACCTCGCGGGCCGCCCGCAACAGGGCGCCGTGGTGGAACCGTTCCAGATCCACCAGGGTGCCGTCGAGATCGAAGGCGACGGCTGACAACCGGCCGCCGGTCACCGCCGACCACCACTTCGCGCGGGCCCGACTCCGGGTGGTGCCGCCGAGGCCGCCCTCGGTCCGGAACGCGATGGCACCGACCCGTGCCGGGTCACGCTGACGACGGCCAGCTCGTCGTCCTGGTACGAGATCGTCGCGTCGTAGCGCGGGGTGAGCATGGCGAGGAAGTAGTCCAGGTCGTCGATCATGCCGATCCCGTCGGTGGGGTCGCGGCGCAGTCCCTTCGACTGCACCAGCAGCGCCGTGTCGGCGATGCGGAGGCTGTCCAGGATCAGCGCGGAGAGGTCGATCGGGGTGAGCATGCGCCACAGGTCGAGATGCACCGCGTAGTCGAAGGAGCCGTCCGGGTACGGCGTCCGGACGCCGAACAGGTGCGGATTGTCCGGCCCGTACGGGACCGCGTGGTCGATGCTGGTGATCCGGCCCGCCGACGCCGCCGGGTCGACGTCGAACCCGATCCAGAGACTGCTCGCGGCGTCCGGCAGGTCGACGGCCCTGCGTACGGCGTCGCCGGTGACCCGGCCCGGGTGGTCGCGGACGAACTCCCGGCAGTCCTCGTAGAACGGCAGGGTCCGGGCGACCCGGCGGTGGTTGTCCGATGGGTGGGTGAAGAACTCGATGTCGTAGTGCCGGTATTTGCGGACCAGGTACGGCAGCACCGGCTTGGTGTTCTCCCACTCCGTCGCCCAGTCCCGGAAGTGCGGCGTGTGGTAGCAGAGGGCGTCCGGGTCGTAGCGGAACCGGCTGCTGTCCCGGCCGAAGTGCCGGTAGATCCGGTAGGTGAAGTCGGTGTCCTCGTATCCCCACTGGACGAACGCCTCGTCGAAGCCCCCGACCTGGAGGTACAGCTCCCGGGGGAGCGAGAGGTTGTGCGTGAACCCGAACATCCAGCCGGTACGCCGGTAGACGTCGAAGCCACCGCCGCCCCGCCCCGGCAGGTCGCGATGGTCGCCCTCCATCGGCAGCAGCTCGGCCTCGTCGGGCATCGCGTGCCGCAACCTGGCGAACGTCCCCCAGCTCGGCTCGATCCGCCGGCCGTAGACGACCTCGGCATCCGGGTCGCGGGGCCGGCGCAGGTGCCGTTCGACGAGGTCCGGGGCGGCGTAGGAGTCCGCGTCCATCAGCAGCAGCAGGTCGGCCCGGGACCGGGCGACCCCCGAGTTCCGGGCCGCCGACCGGCCCCGGTTGGTGCCGTGCCGGACGTACCGCAGGTGCAGGTCGGTCTCGTAGCGGCCGACCACCGCCCGGACGTCCTGCACCGAGGCGTCGTCGACCACGATCACCTCGAACCGGTCCCGGTCGGCGGTCTGGGCGACCAGGGACCCGAGGGTCAGCTCCAGGCAGGTGACCTGGTTGTAGGTCGGCACGATCACGGAGAGCACGTCAGGCCCCCGGCCACGGGTGGCAGTTGTCGTCGACGGCGCGGCTGCCCGCCCCGGCCGGCGGCGCGATCCCGACCAGCTCGGCCACCCGGTCGGCACCGAGGTCGCCGACGTCGAGCAGCTCGATCAGGACGAGTTCCAGCCCGGCGAGGAGCTTCCGGGCGTCGGCGGCGGTCAGGCAGCGGCTGTCGCAGAAGAGTTCGAGCACGGCGCGCGAGCGCAGCGACTTGACGTGCAGGTACAACGTCAGCCGCTCGCTGTCCCGGCCCTCCAGGTCCGACACCCGGGTGGATCCGGTCAGCTCGCGCAGCTCGGCGACGTCATAGCTGGTGGGCGGCGCCCCCGGGACACCGGGTTCGGGCACCACGTTGACGGTGCTCGACAGGTCGATGTCGACGCCACGCCGGGTCCGCACGGTCTCCAGCAGCCGCGCGACGTCCCGGGGGTCGCTCTGCCCGCGCAGGTACGCCAGCGTCGACGCCCGGTGCGCGGTGCGGATGGTGCCGGCCAGCGACCCGCCGTCCAGCTTGATCAGCGCCGGCGCGCCCTGGTAGAAGGTCCCCACCGAGGCGGCGTCCACCGGGGTGAACCGGTTGCCGCCGGCGAGGAACAGCGGCACCGTCCCGGTGCCGGCCCGGATGCCGATGATCGTCGCGAGCACGCCCAGCAGCACGGCGGCCGGGCCGACCCGGTGCCGCGCCGCGACGGTCTGCGCGGCCGCCGCCAGCGCCACCGAGTGCAGGCCGACGCCCGGGAAGAGCGGGGTCTCGCCCGGCCCTCGCCGGGTGGGGAAGGCGGTCTGCGGCATGGCCTCCAGCACCCGGCGCCAGTAGGCCAGCGAGCGGTCGTTGGCCTTGTGGCCCGGCTCCGACGCCTCGTACGCGACCCGGGCGAGGGGCTGCCAACCGGCGACCGCCGGCGCGGCGCGGTCGTTCCGGAGCAGGTCGAGGAACTCCCGGCGGAGCACGAAGCACCCCCAGGAGTCGACGGCGAGGTGGGAGAAGACGAACACGACCTGCCGGGGACGGCCACCGGCGGCGACGAGGCACACCCGCAGCGGCCACTCGTATCCGTGCCGGAACGGTTCCCGCCAGAGCCGCTCCTCGGCCTCTTCGGCGAGCCCGTGTACCCCGCCGGGGACGGTCTCGCAGACCTCCACCGACAGGTTGCCCGCCGGATCGCGGTGCTGCCGGGGCTCGCCGTCCGGGCCGACGGTGAACCGGGTCCGCAGCACCTCGTGGCGACGGACGAGGGTGCGCAGGGCGGTCAACACGTGCTCCCGGGTGACGTCGCCCGGCAGGTGCACCCGGAACCGGATGTTGAGGTAGTGGTTGGTCGGGGCCAGCGACTCCAGGATGTCCCAGACGAACCGCTGCCCCCAGGTCAGCTCGCCGCTGCCCTCGTCCAGCCCGGCGAACTCCAGCGACAACCGGTCGCGGAGCGTCGTGTCGGGTGTTCCGCTGCCCGTCATGGCGCGTCGGGGGTCGGGTCCGTGCCGGTGCGGCGGTAGAGCAGGAACCAGTCACCGGCCCCGACCAGGTCCCGCACGTCCGGGTCGGCGATGGTGGGCTCGCGTGCGGCGAGGACGTAGCCGTACCGTTCGAGCACCGGGGCGAAGTCCCGCCGGAGGTAGTCGTCCTCCAGGCTCAGCAGCCGGTCGCCCTCGTTCGGCACGATCATGAGCGTGGGTACGCCGCACCGGGCGAGCAGGTCGATCCAGGCCTCGATTACCGAGATCGGCATCTCCGAGAAGCTGTGGATGTTGACCGCCAGGTCCGGCCGCTCCGCCGCCAGCCGCTCCGCCATCTCGTCGAGCCGCAGCACCGTCGCCTTGTGGTCGACCTCGCGATATATCAGGTAGTGCTCGCTGAGGAACGTCGACTCCGGGATCGCGTCGACACAGAGATAGCGCTTCAGCCCGGGAACGGCCTCCACCATGCGGTGCGCGAGGCGGCCGTACCCGGCACCGATGTCGACGACGGTGTAGTCCGCCCTGGAGAGCAGCCCCCAGTGCCGGTCGAGAAAGTAGATTTCGTTGATCGAGTCGAGCAGGTCCCGGCTCGACGTCGGCAGCGTGTCGAAGTCGAACGTCCAGCAGCCGAAGGCGCCGTCCTCGCTGGTCCGGTCGAGCAGCTTGTGCGTGTCGAGCGAGCTGACGTACCGCGCGAAGAGGAAGAACTTCAGCCGGGCGTTGTCGCCGAGCTGGCGGAGCTGCCAGACGTAGGCGTTGTCGCCGCGGAAGTATCTGAGGTTCAGGTCGCGCAGGCGGCGGCTGCGCCGCCAGAACCGGCCGGGCCGGAACGGCGACGCCAGCCTGCGGTAGCGGGCGCGTAGCTGCACGAGGTCTGGATTGCGGTCGTCGAGCACCGCGGCCAGCTCGGCGGGGAGTGGGCGGGAGTCGTCGTACCGCCCGTGGCCGGCGTGGATCCGGTAGCTGGTCAGCTCGGTCGACGTCCGGGTCAGGGTCAGCCCGAAGAGGCCGACGAGGTAGCGAACGGTGAGGAAGACCCTAGAACTGTAGTGATTCACCGGGCTCGCCAACCTCCGCACGCTCCGCCGTGGCACCGGCCGGACCGCCGTCGCCGGTGGAGCCGGTGTACCGGCAGGGGTCGCCGCCACGCAGCACCCGTACCGCCATGTGGCCGAGCGCGACGTGCAGGTCCTCGGTCAGCCCGTAGTCCGCCTGGCCGAAGACGACGAGCCGGTCCGCGAGCCGGGCGAGGTCACCGGCGTTGCCGAGCGCCGCCAACACGGTCATCCCGAGGTGACGGCCGACCGTGGCCGCCCGGACCAGGTTGGTCGAGTGGCCGCTGACGCTCAACAGCAGCAGCACGTCGCGCGGCCTGCCCCAGCCGACCAGTTGCCGGGAGAAGATCTCGTCGTAGGAGTGGTCGTTCGCGATCGCGGTGACCCGGGCGATGTTCTCGGTCAGCGCCACGACCTGCGGCGCACCGCCGAGTGGGCCTGCCGCCGCCATCAGGTCGCTGGCGATGTGGATGGCGGCCGTGCTGCTGCCGCCGTTGCCGGCCACGAAGACCCGGCTACCCGAGTGCAACGCGAGGACCAGTGTCTCCAGCAGATCGGTCACCGCGCCGGTCTCGAGCTGGGCGAGGGCCAGCGTCAGATCGTCCACGTACTGCTTGACCACGGTCTCGGCCCCGGTCGGTGCGGGGCCCGCCCCCGCTGCCGGGGCGAGTCGCTCGTTCGTCGGGACGATCATCGGAACGACCCTTTGTCCACCTGAACCGCGCGGCGCTCACGCACCGCGTCCGACCGTGCGGTCCGGCGGACCGCAAGGGGAGGCTGAAAAAGGTTCGGTGCGGCGACCGAGTGGGTTCCGAATGCGATAGGTGCAGCACATCCGGAACGCTTTTTCGGTAACTGCCGGAGACCCCGTTTCGGGGGTTGCGGTGCAATTGTCGACGTCGATTGTCCGACCAACGCAGGCTCCTCCTCGACACGTCGTGCGAGGACGGTGACAGACCGCAGCGCTGCGCCAGGTCGCCGTTCCCCCGTGACCCGTGTGGAAGATAACAACCATCGATGGGTACGGCAACCCCGAGATCGTGTTCACCCCGTCTGGCCTGTGCGTTTGCCTGGTGACCCCGACTTGTGGCGGCCGTCCGGCGGAATACCGAGATGGACGCTTCCGGCCCGCTCGGTCCCGAAATCGACCACTGCCAACCATCCGGGCCAAATGCGCCGGCGTTTCGTACGTGTTTGTGGTCCAGGACCGGCACACAATCGCTGCTCCGGTGCATTGCCGAATGCGTTGTTCGACGAGGCGTCACCCAGCCGTCGGGTCGGGGGAGTGGCCGAGTCGAACCGACCCGTCGAGCCACCGGGCAGCCCGAAACCGAGGTGTCGGCGAGCTGAAGGCGGGACGCCGGCACCAGCCGCAGTGCCGGCCCGTTCGGTGGCCCGGACGGCGGCTCTGTCGGGGGCCGGTAGTAGCTTTCCCGGGTGACCGAGATCGACACCGCGCGGTTCGCGACCCTGCTACACGCGTACGGCCGGGCCAGCGACACCCCCGAGCACCTGGCCGCCCTCGCCGGTGGCGACCCGGCCGGCCGGCGGGCCGCACTGGAGCACCTGTGGTCGGCCGTGATCCACCAGGGCACACCGTGGACGGCGACCCCACCCGCCGCCGTCGCGGTCGCCGCGCTGCTCGGCGATCCCCGGCTCTCCGGCGCCGCCGATGCGGAACTCCGGGCCAACCTGCTCGGCTTCCTCGCCGCCGTCGCCGAGGCCGGCCGGTCGCACCCCGACCTCGACGAGTTCGCCGCGCCGGTCGGCGTCGACGTGGACGCCGCCCTGGCGGCGGCGCTCGACTCCGGCGACGAGGACGAACTCTATGCCGACGAGGCGCTGGCCAACGCCCTCTACGCCCGCGCCGTGCTCGGCTGCCGCGATATCGTCCCCACCCTGCTCGCCGCGGCCACGTCGGCGCTGTCCGACCCCGAACCGGCGGTACGCGCGGCCGCGGCGCACGCGGTCAGCGCGTGCAGCGCGGTGCCGGCCGGCACGACCGAGGCGGCGGGTCTCGCCGAGCGCCTCGACGCCCTTGCCGCCGAGGCCGGGCCGGACGAGCGTGCCGCGCTGGTCCTGGCCATGGGCGAGCTCGGGCTCGCGCCGCGCGCCTACCTCGACGACCCGCATCCGGGTGTGCGGGCCTGCGCCGCGCTGGCGCCGACCCTGGCTCACGATCCGACCGCCACCGCCGAAATCCTCGCCGCCCTGGCAGACCCGGCCGCCACCGACGACTGGTTCACCCACCGCCCGCCGCAGCTAGATACCCGGATCCGGTTCGCGCTCGTCGCCGCGGCGATCGCCCGGGTCGACGATCCCGACCGGCTGCTGCCGGCCGCGCTGGCCATCGCCCCGATCGCCAGCCGTTACACCGTCCGCCACGACTGGGGGCCGCTGCTGCACGCCCTCTTCGCCGGGCGCGACCCCGGCCCGCTGTCCCCGGCCCAACGCCGCTACCTCGGCGCGCTCGTCGCCAACGAGGACCTGTGGGACCCGCGCAACGGCACCGTCGGTCTGGTCTTCCGCGACGCCGGCCTGCCCTACGACCGGGACGCCTGCGGCGACCTGGTCAGGGACCAGACCCCACGGCCGCCGGCACGCTAGGCGGGGAACCGTTGCGCTCGGGCTACGGCGCGCCGGACGCTCAGACCCGGGTGACCCGCACCGCGTCGGCGACGACGTAACCGGTGCCGGATGTCCATCGACTCACTCCCACCGTGTTCGCATCCCCTGCGGCCAGCGTGAACACCCCGAGTGACACCCATCGGCCGCCGTTGACGCGCTGGTTCACCCGTACCGTCTGGTTGCCGCTGGTGGTGGCCACGATGAACGGCGTCGAGTCGTTGTAGCCAGGGTCGGCCGGATACCAGACCGAGACGGCGTAGCTGCCGGTCTCCGGGACGTTCACCCGGTACCAGGCGACGTCGCTGGAGAGCACCGGGTCGGCGAACCGGTAGTCGGCTCCGAACCTCTGGCTGGAGTAGCTGGACGTTCCCCAGTTCGCGCTCGCAGTGAACCGCCCGGCCGTGGTGTTGTCGACCGTACTGCTCCACGCCTGTGCGGTCGAGACGAAGCCGATTCCGTTCGGGACCGCTCGTTGCGCGCCGTCCGACGGGGTGTTGCGGACCGATACCGACGTCGCTCCGGGCATCCGGGCGACCAGGGTGCTCGAACCCCCGCCGTCGAGGTTGATCGCGTCGTCGGCGCCGAGCGACTTCATGTAGTTCGCGAGTTCCACATAGGTCATGCCGACGCTCGCGCTGGACCGGCCGTCCACGACGACCATCCACATGGTCAGGCCGTCCGCCGAGAAGCCGACCGCCGTCCGTGGATTCCGCGGATGGGAGACCGTGGTGGCCACTCCGTCCCTGACCAGTACGAGATTGCCGCCGATCGCGACCTGGGCGGCTCCGGCCCCGCCGCGCGGCGCGTAGTTGACGGTGACCGGGTCGCCGACGGCGATCCCGGCCAGGGCGTCGGCACCGGCGTTGACGCCGAGCACGACGACGGAGCCGGCCGGCACCTTGCCGCCGGCGGTGGTGCTGACCCTGCTGACCCGGCCACCGCTCACCTCTACCTCGCGGCTGCGGGTGGCGCCGTCGAGTACCTGGCTACGTGGCTCGTCGCCCCAGAGGGCGTTGTAGACGCCGATGCCGTCGGCGGCGATGTTCGGTGAGTTGAGATTGGTGGCGGTGAGTTGGGTACCGCCGGGCAGCGTGATCTTCGCGTCGAGGAAGATCTGGGCCAGGCCGCCCCGGGTGCCTGTGCCGTTGGCGTAGAGCGCGGCCACGTTGTTCCAGCCGGAGGCGGGGCCGTTGAGCAGCGTGCCGTCGTCCAGCCCTATGCCCCGGGGCGCCCCGGTGGCGCCGATGTCGAAGAAGTCGCCGTTCACGGCGGCGACCGCACCCACCCGGTTCGCCTGGCTGCTCAGGGTGGCTGTGGCGCCGACGGTCCCCGGATTGAGGTACTTCGGTTTCAGGGTGGGCTCGGACAGGTTCGCGGTGAGGATGTTGATCTGATTGGGGCCGGCCGTCGAGGTGGTGCTCAGGGAGAGGCCGGGGGCCAGCGGCGTGGTGGCGAGCGTTCCGACGTCGGGGTTGGCGGTGACCGCGACCGCCGGGGCGGACGTCGCGGTGCCGATGCCGACGAAGGCGATCAGTGCGGACAACGGGACGGCGAGGGCTGATCGTCGCATGGCGTCTCCGGTGAGAGCAGGGGGCGAGCTCGGAGATCGAGGGACTAGCGAAAGTTATTGTCACCCGTCGATGCGCGCTTGGCAACAATCTCCGCACGGCGCAACGGGAAGTCCCCGGATGTCCGATGCGGCGGTACCGGACGCGGATCGCCGGCCCACCCCGCCGATCCCGATCTTCCTAACTGAGATCGTCCAGTACGTCGGCGGCCAGCCCCCGCATGGTCTCCCGGTGCTCGGTCAGCGCCGCTTCCCAGGCCGTCTGCGCCACCTCACGGACCTGGTAGGAGACCGTGAACCTGGCGTTGCTCGACAGTACGGACAGCTCGATGGTGGCCCGGTCCTTGTGGATGCCGAGGTACGCCTTGTCCGCCAGGCCCGGCTCGGCCTTCCAGTGCAGGGTCGAGCCATCCCGGACGTACCGGTCGAACTCCTGCTGGAACTCCTGCGCCGTGGCCTGGTCGGCGGGGAGCGGGCCGTCACTGCGGGTGAGATAGAGCGAGACCCCGACGGAGCCGGTGCCCTCGCCCCAGGTGCAGTTGACGTTCTGCGCCACCGGAGTGTCCGCGTCGGCCGGGCCGGGTTTCCCGGGGCCGGTCCTCTGCAACGACGTGGCGGTCTGGCCGCTCAGCGTCGGACACGCGGCGCTGAGCTTGGCCCACTTGCCGGTGAACCCGGTCGAGGAAACGCCGGAGGGCGCCGGCACCGGCGCCACCGTGCCGTCGGCCGAGGGTGACCCGGAGGTCCCGCATCCCGTCGCCAGCAGCGGAAGGGCCAGCACCGGCAGGGAGGTCTGCGCGAGCCGACGGAGTCGGCCGGGTTTGCGGGACATGCACTCCATCCTCTCCGAATTCCCGGCTGTGCGGGCGCCATCGCCCGGGCCGGCGTAGCTAGTCGGCGACCGGTGCCGGCCACTTCCCGTCCGCCGTCAGCCCCGTGAGGTCCGACTTCTCCGTCTCCAGCGCGAGGATCTGGTTCAGCACCTCGGCGATCCGGCTGCCGAGCGAGGTGATGTAGCCGATGACCTGGTTGACGACCGTGCCGATGGTCTCGGAGAAGTGCGCCAGCGCGTCCATCACCTGGGTGATGGCGCCCGCGCCGGCCGCCGCGAGGTCGACGCAGGTGGTGACGAGGGAGCCGTACACCTCGCCCATCCGCTCGCCGAGGCTCGACATGTAGGTCATGTTGCCGGTGGCGGCGTCGCCGAGATAGCCGGCGAGCGCCTCGACCTTGCCGGAGGCGTTGGTGACCGCCTCCTGCTGGTCCGCCCGCCGTTTCTCGTACGTGACCTTGGTCGGGCCGCGCCAGAAGTCGATCTCGCCGGATCCGGTCATGTCACCGTGCATGCCGGTGAGCGGCCGGTTCACCTTGTCGCCCAGGTCGAACGCCCGGGAGAAGAGCGAGGCCACCGGGATCGAGCCGGCCACGGACTTCTCGGCCTTGCCCAGCAGCTCCTGCACCTTGGTCTTGATCTGCTCGAGGCGCTTGCGGATCTCGCCCAGACCTTCGCTGATGTCCTTGTTGAAGAACTCGAAGAAGGAGTCGACCCAGCTGTCCTCAAGTTCCTTCTGCACCTTCTGCATGAAGGCGTTGATCCGGTTGATCAGGTTGTTGAGCTCGGTACGGATCTTGGCGATCAGCTGCTCGACGAGCTTGACCGCGCCGTCGAACGCGCGTACCGAGATGGGCGTGTAACTGGAGTCGGTTCCGGGAGGCGGCAAGACCGTACCCTTTCTGGACGCGCGGATCCCGCTAGCGGTTCGCGATCTCGTCGAAGCTGGCCTTGCTCCGGCCGTCTGTCCTGTCGTACTCGTCAGCGCACTTGTTCAACGCGTTGCCGAATTCCTCGAACTTGGTCGTCGCGTCCTGGAACAGGCCGGTGAGCCAGCCGTGGGTCTTGTTGTACGCACCGTACTGGTCGGTCATGGTCATCGCGGCGGTTCCCGGGTCGATGACCAGGAAGGCCGTCGGCTGGAGCGTCAGGCTCGCCATGTTCTGTGCGATGGTCTCCATCTTGTCGGAGAAGCCGAACCACTTCTTCGCCTCGGCGCGAATGCCGTCGGTGGCCGCTTCGATGCTCTCCGCACTGAACCAGTCGTAGTCACTCATCGGCGTCAGCCCTCCCCGGAAAACCAGTACGTCGGGTCTTTCTCGCGGGTGGCCTGTCGCAGGGCGACCCGCGCGTCATCGGCGATCGCGTCGGCGTCCTCCGGCGCGATGCGCGGGCTGACCTCCGCGCTGGCGACGGTGAACCCGACCAGTCTCAGGTGGAACAGGCCGCGCGGCCCGGAGATCGTCCTCGGCTCGGCGGAGTCCCGGGTTTCGACGAACTGATCCGCTGCCGCCATGACGTCGTATCCCCGCTCGACCCGCGCTTCCGCTGCCCCCCACTCGGCCCAGACGTCTCCCGGCCGCGCGGCGGATCCGTCCTCGTGCGGGAACGGGTCCCCGCCCGGCGGGGGCGGCGGCGTCCGACGGTGGCGGCGCAGCACCGCCATGGCCAGCATCGCCTTGTCCTGGGCGTACTGGAGTGCGTCCAGTATGGCCGATGCGACGCCCGACGGTCCCACCGTGTACCACCAGTCGGAGTTGACCCGCAGGTCCACGAAGTCGCCCCGGGCATCGACCACGCAGGTGACCGTGCCGGTCTGGTCGTCGCCTCGAATCCGGTCCAGCCCCTCGACCGGCAGGTGACGGGGCGTGCCGGCCAGCGACTCCTCCAGTTGCCGCACGAAGCGTCGGGCCTGGTCCAGCCTGGGATCGTCGGGGCTGACGGTGCGCGATGTCTGCAACATGCTTCCCCCATGCCCCGTCGCCGTGCCGGAGAAGGGCCCGATTTCGGATCCCAGCCTCCGGCCGGCCCACTGCCTGATTCCCAGGGGATAGATCCTAACCGATTCGTGCCAGCCCGCTGGCGCCGTCTGAACGGTCGACGCCACCGCGTCCGTCCGAGTACGGTGTGCCGCATGCACCCGTTCCAGGCCGCGCAGCAGATCGCGCAGACCCGCGAGGTCGACGCAGCGGCCCTGATCCACGGCCGGTGCGACCTGCGCGGCTATCCGTACCGGCACCTGGCCGTCGTGGCGGGCAGCGACCTTCCGATGCCGCGCACCACCGGCATCCTGATCGCGGCCGAGATCCTCAGCCAGTGGGGCTGGGAGTTGGTCAGCGTCGTCAAGCCGTTCGAGTCGGTCGATAAGCTGGTGGCGTTCCTGCGCCGCACCTGAGATCTGCCGGCCCGCTGCGGGATCCGGACCGGGTCAGCGCGGCGTGGCCGGCGGCGGCGAGCCGTTGCTCAGCGGTCGAGGGCGTCGGCGGGGGCCATCACCCGCAGGGCGTTGGCGTCGAGCCCGATCCGGATCGGAGTACGGCCGCGTACCTCGCCGTCGACCTCGACCGGGGCCGGCCGGTCGGTGGCGAGCAGGATCTCACCGGCGGTGAGGAAGGGTTCGTCGTCGAGAGTGCGGCGATGACCGGTCGCCGCGTTGCGCGCCGTCGCGCGCAGCAGGTCGCGCCGGGTCGGGCCGCCCACCGGGTACGCGACCAGCAGCCGGTCGTCGGCGTTCGCGTCCGCCGTGATCGGCCGGCCGGCCTGGAAGCCGCCGTTGGCCACGTAGAGCTGGTGGGTCAGGAACTCCCGGGCCTGCCCGTCGGCCTGCACGGTGATCCGCATCGGGCGGTGTCCGGTGAGCAGCGCCAGGGCGGTCACCGGGTACGCCAGCCGGCCGGTGACCCGCTTGAGCCGGGCCGGTGCCCGGGCCATCACGTCGGCGGAGAGCCCGACGCCGACGTGGTTGGCGAACGGCATGCCGTCGGCGAGCCCGAGGTCGACGTCGATCACCTTGCCGCCGGCCAGCGTCGCGACGGCCGCGTCGAGGTCGAGCGGGATCCCGACGGTCCGGGCGAAGTTGTTCGTGGTACCGAGCGGCAGCAGCCCGAGCGCCATGTCCCGGTGTGCGAGCAGCCGCGCGGCGGCCCCGATGGTGCCGTCGCCGCCGCCGACGGCCAGCAGGTCCGGGCCGAGCGCGGCGGCGGCGGTCAGGCTCGCCTCCAGTTCACCCGGCCGGTCCGCCGGGTAGGTGCCGAGCAGGGTGAAGCCCGCCCCGGTCAGCCGGGTCCGCGCCTCCTGGTAGAGCCGGCGGCCCCGGCGGGAGCGGGCGTTGACCACCAGGGCCGCCCGGCGCTCCCGCCGGATGGCGGCGTCCAGCTCCTGCTTCGACCGCATGGGCCAAGACCCTATCGCCAGCCGTCCGCCCGGCCTCCGGCGGCGGTGGGCCGGCTCTGCGGGTGCCCCGGGATCACGCGGGACGCGCGGTGAGCAGGTAGTCGTCGGTCTCGGGGCTCCACCGCAGCTCGACCGCGCCGCTGGTGGCGGCCGCCTTGCAGAACTGGAGGAAGCTGCGGTAGCCGAGCTTCTTCTCGCTGAAGTCGGGGCGCGCCCGGCGGAGCTGGTTCTTCAGCCCGGAGAGCGCCACCGAGCCGTCCGCGCCGGCCAGGTCGAGGAGCACGGTACGGAGCAGCCCGAACGCCACCTCCCGGTCGCCGTGTTCGGGCAGTGACACCCCCGGGTCACCCTTGGCCGGGCCCTCGGTCAGCTCGACGACGTTGTGCTCGGCCAGGTGCCGGATCAGCTCGCCGAAGGCCCGGAACCCGTAGTCGGACTCGCTGAAGGTCGGGTCCTTGCGTAGCAGGGTGCGCTTGAGCGTGGAGGCGGTCACCTCCCCGCTGGAGCTGCCCTGCAAGCCCGCCACGGTCTGCGCGACCAGCTCGGCGAGGGTGTCGACGTCGCGTACCGGCTCCTCGATGCCCTGCGCCGGCTCGGGTCCCGGCTCCGCCTGCTGGTCCGGACCGGCCTGTGGCGCCTCCGGGCCGGTGGGCCGGGCCGGTCGGCCCCGGCGGGGGCGGGCCGAGGGGATGTCCACACCCTCCAGCCGGTCGTAGTAGAGGAACTCGTCGCAGGCGGGCGGCAGCAGCGCCGAGGTGGACTTCTCCACTCCGACGCCGATCACCCGCTTGTTGAGTTCGCGGAGCTTGTGCACCAGCGGGGTGAAGTCGCTGTCGCCGGTGCAGATCACGAAGGTGGACAGGTAGTCGCGCTCGAAGGCGAACTCCACGGCGTCGACCGCCATCTTGATGTCGGCGGCGTTCTTGCGGCTCGCACCCATCCGCTGCGGGATCTCGATCAACTCCACGTGTGACCGGGTGAGCATCCGGCGGTCCTCGTCAAAGTACGACCAGTCGGCGTACGCCCGGCGGACCACCACCCGGCCGCGCTCGGCCAGCGCGTCGGCGATCGGGCGGAAGTCGAAGGCCAGGCCGCCGAGATGGTCCCGCGCGCCGAGCGCGAGGTTCTCGTAGTCGAGGAAGAGGGCGATCCGGTCTTCTTGATCCACGTTGCCCAGCCTACGCCCGGCGGGCCGCTTCGGGCCGTTCTTCCCCGGCGTGGTGAGCGGACGGTGATGGCCCGGAAGCAGGCCGGACCAGAGATCGAATCGTCCGCCGGTGCAACGGCCGGTCGATTGAAGATCGCCCGGCGGCGGAGAGCGGCGCGCGGAGTACCCAGGTCGATAGTGGACGAACCAAGCGCGGTACGGGACGGACCGGGGACCGCCCGGCGTGTCCGACCTCGTCCGGGTTGTTGCCTGAAATCACGCTCGGTACGCTCCCCCACGACAGTTGTCGATGTTCACGGGGGAGGAACTGTGCCCGAGCATGTCAGCCGCCGCGCGGCGATCGGGATGGGAGCGGCGGCGGCCGCGCTGGCCGCGACCGGTCGGCCGGCAGCCGCCGCGCCGGCCACCACGGTGGCGGTCGGTCGGGCGCCGGTCTGCGGGCCGGTCGGCCCGCCGCGGGTGCCCGGCACCCCGCAGACGGTGATCCAGCAGGCGTACGCCACGCAGAAGGCCCGGGCCGGCGGGGTGTGGCACTCGCACATCGCGATGGTCAACGCCGCAGGCACGCTGGAGACCGTCGTGGCGGACGACGCCGACCGGGTGACCCACGGCTACAGCGTGCAGAAGCTCGCGGTCGCGGTGGCGGTGATGGACAAGATCGACCGTGGTCAGCTCCGGCTCGACCAGAAGCTCGACCTCACCGCCGACATCATCCTCGGCGGCACCGGCATCTACTTCCTGCACACCGTCTGGGGCGACGACATCACGGTCGCCAACTTCCTCACCGCGATGCTGCTGGTCTCGGACAACACGGCGGTCCGGATGTGCGGCCGGGTGGTGCCGGCGTTGGAGATCAACGAGATCCTCGCCAGCTTGGGCTTCACGCACACCCGGGTCGAGCCGGTCGCCAACCCGAACCGGTTCTTCCTCGGCGTCACCACGCCCCGGGAGACCCACGACCTGCTGTGGCGACTGGCCAACAAGACCATCGTGACGCCGAGGTCGGCCGACTTCCTGCTCGGCATCCTGCGGTGGATCAACGGATACCACGACGGGGTCCGCCGCAACATGTCGTCGGCCGAGCGCAGCCGGGTCGCCACCAAGTACGGCGCGGACTTCGACGACCTGGGCGCGGCCCGGCACGAGGCCGGGATCATGTTCGACGCTGCGGGCGCGCCGACGCTGACGTACGCGATGTTCGCCGACTCCCTCGCCGACCTGGACAACTACGGGGCGACGCACCCGGCGGTGCAGGCGCACGCGGCGCTCGGCCGGGTCATGTTCGACACGATCGCGACGACCACCAACCGGACGGCGAAGGCCCGGCACTCGGTCGACCCGTTCCGTCCGGTCAGCGGCGGCTGACCGGCTCCGACTCCCCGGCCGCCCGGCGCCGACTCCCGGCGGCCGGAGCGATCCGGGGAGCATCCGGTCGCCCCGCCGCCGGGTCGCCGGGCGGGCGCTCAGAGCGTCACCACCACCTTTCCCGGGCTGTGTCCCTCCTCCTGATAGCGCACGGCCGCCCGGATCTCCGCGAACGGATAGCGGCGGTCGACGACAGGGGTGACCCTGCCGTCCTCGATGAGTTCGGCCAGCAGTCGCAGGCACTGCTTCTTGTCCGGGCAGCGGACGGCGTCGGCGATGGCGATCCGCTGGGACACCAGCGGGCCCACGGCGAGTGCCGCGAAGACCCGGCCGGCGGGCTGTAGCCAGCGACCGGCCGGGCCACCGACGAGGACGAGGGTGCCGTTGCGGGTCAGCACCCGCCGGTACGCCGGCACGGAACGGCTGCCCGCGTTGTCCAGCAGCAGGTCGTAGCGGCGTCCGCGCCGGGTGAAGTCCTCGGTGGTGTAGTCGACGACCTCGTCCGCGCCGAGCGACCGGACGAGGTCGACGTTCCGGCTGCTGCACACGCCGGTGACGGTGGCGCCGAACGCCCGGGCGAGCTGTACGGCGAAGGTGCCCACCCCGCCGGAGGCGCCGTTGACGAGTACCCGCTGACCGGGTTGGATCCGGCCCACGTCGCGCAGCCCCACCAGGGCGGTGACGCCGGCCATCGGCACCGCCGCCGCCTGCTCGTACGACAGGTTCGCCGGTTTGGCTGCCAGCAGGTCCTCCCGGACGCAGACGTACTCGCCGAAGCCGCCCCCGGAGAGCAGGGCGTAGACGTCGTCGCCGGGGCGGAACTCGGTCACGTTCCGGCCGACCGCCTCGACCTGACCGGCCATGTCGCAGCCGAGGATGCTGATGCCCGGTGCCCGCAGCGCGGGGCCGTCGGGCAGCAGGCGGGCCACCAACGGCTCGCCCCGGATGTGGTGCCAGTCGTACGGGTTGACGGAGGTGGCCCGGACCCTGACCAGCACCTCGCCGTCGCCGGGAGCGGGCCGCTGCACGTCGGTGAGGTCCAGGGCATCGGGTGGGCCGTACGAACGCAGGATTGCCGCCTTCATCGTCGTCTCCTTGTCCGGGTGCGGTCGGGGCGGACGGGCGGCTGTCCCGAGTGGACGCGGTAGCTGCCCTTACATCGTAAGTCGTACAACGTAAGGTACTCGTACGGCGTAAGGTTGTCGAGGGTTCGCGCCCAAACAGGGACCAACGGTGGATGGGAGGGTGTCGGGACCGTCCGAGCGGACGGCGGGACGGTCAGCTCCGCTCGCGGATCCGGTCCAGGCCGTCCAGGATCAGGTCGAGCCCGAACTCGAACTCGCTCTGGTCGTCACACCAGCCCAGCGTCGAGTCGGGATCGTCGTGGGCGATCTCGGCCAGCATCCCCACCAGGTGCGGGAACTGCCCGGCCATCTCCGCCAGCCCGGCCGCCGGATCGGCGGCACCGGCGCCGCTGTTCGGGTCGAACAACTCCTGGGTGAAACCCAACGCCCGGCTGCCCAGCGCGTGCAGGGCGTGGTGCGCCAGGTCGTAGGAGAAGCCACCCGCGCGCATCAGGCCGAGTAGGGCGTCGTAGTAGCGCAGCACCGCCGGGCTGGTGTTGGTGCGGGTCTCGAAGACCCCGGGAGCCCACCGGTGCCGGAGCAGGACTTCGCGGGCGGAGAGGATCCGCTGGCGGACCGCCTTCTTCCAGTCGGCCCCGCTGGCCGGTACGTCGATCCGGTCGACGACCTCGTTGATTTCCGTCGCGATCAGGTCCACGACGCCGTCGAGCACGTCCTCCTTGTTGGCGACGTGGTAGTAGAGCGACATCGCCTCGGCCCCGAGGTGCTCCGCGAGACGACGCATCGTCAGCGACTCGATGCCGCCGGAGTCGGCGACGCTGACCGCGGCCCGCAGTACCCGCTCGCGGCTCAACGGGATCCGGGGCTCGGCTCCGGGCTCGGCTTGGCTGGCCACCTACCTCAACTTTCCTCCGGGACGACATCGTACAAGGCGTGTCGGGGCCCGGACCGCAGGTGGCAGGTGGCCCGGCGGACGCGCCGGCCCGCCCGGTCGGGGTCAGCCGAGGTCGCCGGCGGCCAGCGGCCGGCGGGTTCAGTAGATCCGGCGGCCGTGCGCGTCCGGTACTCCGGACTTGCGGAGGAAGTAGGTGTTGACCTTGTCGCGCCACTCCTCGGCACAGCGCAACTGCTCGGCGAGCCGGTCGGTCACCCTGGCGTGCAACGCCGGGTCCAGCAGACCTGCCGGGCCGATCCGCGCCCACCGGCGCACCATCTCCGCCACCTGCTCGACCCCGGCGAAATGGGTGTCGTAGATGTGCTGGATCACCGTCGACCCGGAGTGCAGTACGTGCTGGTAGGGCACGTGGTGGAAGAAGAGCAGCAGCTCGTCCGGGCAGGTTTCCAGCGACTCGTACCGGTCCGCCCAGGGCTGCGGGTACTGGCCGGTGAACCCGGTTCCGGTGGCCCGGGTGCGGTCCACTCCGACGCCGTCCCGGTCGGCGAAGTGGTAGGTGCCCCACCGCGAGTACTCGTAGCCGTCCACGTCGGGGCCGTAGTGGTGCCCCGGCGAGACCATGAAGCCGACCCCGAGCGGTGCGGTGTACCGCTCGTAGGTGCGCCACGAGTCGTCCAGCAGCGCGTGCAGCGTCCCGCGCAGCAGGTCGGGCTCGGCGGTCGCCGACGGCGTGAAGGTGAGCTCGATCCACTCGTCGAGTACGGCCAGCGGGTCGAGGTCGGGTGCCCAGGCCAGCCGGCCGACGGCGTACAGGTTGGCCTGGGCCAGCGGGTGCCCGGTCCAGTAGTGGTCGTCGCCGACGTTGGAGACGACCACCAGACCGCCGCCACCCGACGGCGCCGCGCCGCCGTCGTCGCCCGCGGTGCCGGCGGCCACCGACGCGACCGTCGGCCGGCCCGGGCCCCAGGGCGCGAACCGGAGCACCTCGCTCCACCACGGACCCAGATAACAGACGTGCCGCTGCTGTCCGGTGTACTCCTGGGTCGCCTGCACCTCCACCGCCAGCCGGGTGCCGGGCATGGCCGCGAGCACCGGGGAGACCGGCTCGCGGGTCTGGAAGTCCATCGGACCGTGCTTCACCTGCACGATCACGTTGTCCCGGAACTGGCCGTCCAGGGGCGTGAAGTGGTCGTACGCCGCCCGGGCCCGGTCGGTGGACCGGTCGCGCCAGTCCTGCCGGTGGTTGTAGACGAAGGCACGCCAGTGCACCACCCCGCCGTACGGCGCCAGGGCGTCGGCGAGCATGTTCGCGCCGTCGGCATGGGTGCGCCCGTACCGGTACGGGCCCGGCTGCCCCTCGGAGTCGGCCTTCACCATGAAGCCGCCGAAGTCCGGGATGGTCTCGTAGAGCCGCCCGGCGGCCTTGACCCACCAGGCCCGCACGTCGCCGTCGAGCGGGTCGGCGGTGGGCAGCTCGCCGAGGGTGACTGGCGCGGCGAAGTTGACCGACAGGTGCACCCGGATCCCGTACGGGCGGACCAGGTCCGCGATCGCGGCGACGTCGTCGAGCCGGTCGGTCAGCAGCCGGGTCGCCGTGCCGTGCACGTTGACGTTGTTGACCGTCATCGCGTTCATGCCGCAGGCGGCCAGCAGCCGCGCGTAGTCGCGTACCCGGTCGGGGTCGCGGCGCGGCGCACCGTCGCGCCAGAAGATCGACCCGCCCGCGTAGCCGCGCTCGACCTGCCCCATCACCGGATGCACGTCGACGTTGTCCCAGTGGCTGACCAGCCGTAGCCGCATCGCCGGCCGGTGCCGCTCGACCGGCCGGTCGGCGCCGAACGCCGCCGGTCCGAGCCGGACGACGTGGAACAGGCCGTAGAGCAGCCCGGCCGGCTGGTCGGCCAGTACCACCGTCACGCCGCCCCGGCGGGCCAGCGCGAAGCCCTCCGGGCCGAGCCCGCCGCGATCCGGCCCCAACTCGCGCCCGACCTCGGCCGCGAGCGCCGCACCGGCCGGCAGCGGCTCGGTCGGGCCGAGCGCGAACACCAGGTCGTACGGCCCGTCGCCGTCGCCGGTCCACTCCGGCCCGACCGCCTCGCCGGGCAGGCGGCTGACCGTGCCGCCGTAGCGGGCGCAGGCCCGGGCGACCTCGTCGCGCACCGTCGCCACGAGCATGCCGTCGCCGCAGACCAGCGTCCGGCCCGAACCGATCGCCCGGAACGCCTCCGCCGGCAACCAGGCCGGATGCGCAGACGTCGGGTCGGCGCCGGCCCGACTGCTGCCCGACCCGTCGGCGGTGGTCATGGCATCCCTTCCCGGTTGCTGTCAGGACTCGCCGTCGGTCGGGCCGGGACCGGGTCCTCGCGCAGCACCAGCACGCCCAACGGGGCGAGCCGGATCGGCTGGCCCGGATCGATCCGGCCCCCGCCGAGCAGGTCGGTACCGGCGGTGTGCGCCACCGTCTCGACCGGTTCGGCACCGTGGTTGAGCAGGAACCGCAGCCGCGTCCCGTCCGGGCCGACCCGCACCGTCGACTCCAGGCCGGGCACGTCGGCGTACGGCCCGACCAGGTCGTGCCGCTCCAGTACCCGGCGGACCACCCAGTGCACGCCCGGCTGGTCGAGGCCGGCGGCGACGTACCAGCCGTGGCCGGCGCCGTAGCTGTTCCGGGTGACCGCCGGAGTACCGGCATAGAAGTCCGCCTGGTACCTGCCGAGCACCTCGGCACCCTGCGGTATCACCAGCTCGAAGAGGAGCCGCGACTCGACCGTGACCTCGACCTCGGGGCCGGCGCCGTGCAGGCGTACCGGATTGACCACCTCGGGCGGACGGGCGTCCCACTCGTCGATCCGGATGCCCATCAGCGACCCGAGCGGACCCGGCACGTCCATCAGGAAGGCGTTGTCGTCCTCGTCGACCCGGCCGGACAGGAAGGTGCTCAGCACCGAACCGCCGCGCTCGGCCACCGCCGCGAGCCGCTGCGCCAGGTCACCCTTGAGCATGTGCAGCGCCGGCGCGACCACCACCTGGTAGCCGGCGAGGTCCGCGGTCACCGGTACGACGTCGACGTCGACCCCGGCCTCCCAGAGCGCCCGGTAGTACGCGTGCACGATCTGCTGGTAGCGCAGCAGCCGGGACGGGCCGTCGGAGATCTCCAGCGCCCACCAGCTGTCCCAGTCGAAGAGCAGGGCGACCCGGGCCGGGGTCCGGGCGCCCAGCGTCGCCGGGCCGAGCCGGTCCAGCTCGGCGCCGAGTTCGGCCACCTCCCGGAAGACCCGGGTGTCCTGCCGCCCGGCGTGCCCGATCACCGCGCCGTGGTATTTCTCGCAGGCGCCCCTGCAGGCGCGCATCTGGAAGAAGAGCACGGCGTCGGCGCCGTGTGCCACCGCCTGCCAGCTCCACAGCCGCATCACCCCGGGCCGCTTCAGCGGGTTGACGTCCCGCGACGCGGTGTAGCTCGGAGTCTGCTCCATCAGCCAGAACGGCTGGCCGTCCTTGAGCCCGCGCATCAGGTCGTGGGTCAGCGCCATCCAGGCCGGGGAGTTGTCGTCCGGCGGGTAGTTGTCCCAGGAGGCGAAGTCGAGGTGCGGGGCCCAGCGGTGGTAGTCGATCGGCCGGTACATCCCCATGAAGTTCGTGGTGACCGGGACGTCCGGACTCGACTCCCGGATCGCCGCCTTCTCGTCACAGAAGTTGGCCAGCATCGCGTCCGACATGAACCGCAGGTAGTCGAGGGTGATGCCCTGGAAGGCGGTGTGGTTCGGCCCGCGCCAGTGCTCGGTCAGCGCCGACGGCGGCTCGATCTCGGCCCAGTCGGTGAAGGTGTGCGACCAGAACGTGGTGTACCAGGCCGCGTTGAGCGCGTCGAGGCTGCCGTACCGGTCGCGCAGCCAGTCCCGGAAGCCGGCGGCGCAGAGGTCGCAGTAGCAGGCGCCGCCGTACTCGTTGCCGACGTGCCAGGCGACGACCGCCGGGTTGCCGGCGTACCGCCGGGCGATCCGCCGGGCCAGTTCGGTGGAGAGTCGACGGAAGACGGGGGAGCTGGGGCAGGAGTTGTGCCGCTGGCCGTACCGGTGCTTGCGGCCCTCGAAGTCCGTCCGGGTCACCTCCGGGTGGGCCCGGGCCAGCCAGGCCGGGTGCGCGCCGGTGCCGGTGGCCAGGCAGACCTGCCGGCCGTGCGCGGTGGCCCGCTCGACGATCCGGTCAAGCAGGCTGAAGTCGTAGACGTCCGGCCCGGGTTGGGTCAGTGCCCAGTCGAAGACGCCGAGCGTGACGGTGTCGATCCGGGCGGCGTCGAAGAGCCGGTAGTCCTCCTTCCAGACGTCCTCGGGCCACTGCTCGGGGTTGTAGTCCCCGCCGAAGGCGACCTTTGAGATGTCGGGCAGGCTCATGCCGGCACTCCGCTGCGCTCCGTGCCGTCCTGAGGCTCATCGGCACTGGGTTTGACTGTTCGCTCGCTGCGCTCGCTCACGCGGTGAACTCCTCTTCGACCTTGCTGACCAGTGGGCGGCAGTTGCGGAGCAGGGCCAGCGTCAGCACCGAACCGAGTAGCCCGAGCACCGCCTCGGAGGAGACCCAGATGACGCCGGCCGCCACCACCAGCAGGCAGGCGTTGCCGAGGGTCACCCCGGGGGTGTGCCCGAGGAAGTGCATCGCCAGCCGCGCGACGTCCCGGATCCGGAAGCTGAACAGCGAGGTGATCACCAGGGCGTTGACCCCCCACAGGGTGACGCCGAGCGCCACCAGCAGCAGCGGCACCCGCCACCAGCCGGGTACGCCGGCGGCGCCGAAGTAGCTGAGGTTCAGCGCGACGATGGTCAGCCAGGCCAGCCAGGGCAGCCAGATCGCCAGCACGCCCCGGGCGTTGGCCCGGTAACCGCGCCAGAACAGGGTCGCCGGGCTCAGCTCGGTCAGGTCGGGGCGGTGGTGGCGCAGCGCGTACAGCGCGGCGGAGAGGGCCGGCCCGAGCGGCAGCGCGCAGAGCGCGACCAGGGGAAGGTTGCTGGCGTGCCGGTCCAGCAGGAAGAGCGGGACCAGTCCGGGCAGCGTGGTCAGCACCAGCAGCAGCTCCACCACCAGCAGGCTGTAGACCAGCGCCATGGCCCGGGACAGCGGTCCGGTGCCGAACCGGCTGCCGGCCTGCCTCGTGTCGTTCATTCCGGCTCCTCCCGGGACGTTCGGTCCGCCGGTGCCAGGCCGAGGAGCCGGTCCTCGTCCCACCACGGCGGGGTCTCGTCGACCACCGCCGTGATCTCTACCAGGGTCACCTCGTGCCGGGCCAGGGTCAGGTCGAGGTCGACCCGGCCGGCCACGATCGGCAGGCTCCGGTGGGTGCGGGCCGGCTCGGCCGCCTCCCGCAGCGCGTCGAGCTGGCCGGGGCGCGGCGAGCGCGGCCGACCCATCTCCGACCAGGCCGTCCAGGCGTTGCCCAGCTCCTCGTTGACCGTCGAGCGGAGCAGGAAGGCGGAGGTGGCGCCCGGCGGTCCGACCGGGACGGAGAGTGCCACCCGATGCCGGTCGACCGGTGCCGCCCCGGTGACGTCCACCGGGGCCCAGCCGAGCACCGCGATCCGGCCGGCGGAGTCCCGGGTCACCAGGTGGTCCGTGCCGCGCGCCAGCACCTGGTCACCGAGCCGGGCCAGGAAGGCGTACAGGTGGTAGGTGGGTTTCTTGATCTGGCGGTGGGTGAGCAGGCCGAAGCCGCCGTGGAAAAGCGAGGTCGGAATGCCGACCTCCTCGAACATGTCGCTGAAGGTCCAGTACGAGAAGGAGTCGACCAGCTCACCGCCGCCCGCCAGCACCGGGGCCAGGTACGCGGCGTGGAACGCCGTGTCGTGGATCGGGTTGTCCGGCCGGTACGACGAGTTGAACTCGGTGATGTGCACCGGCAGCCCGGCCAGGGCGGTGTCCCGGAGCAGCTCCCTCGGCGTGCCGAACTGCTCCAGCAGCCGGGACGCCGGCGCCAGCGTCTGGTGTACCCCGAACGGCACGTGCTGGGCCGGCCCGGAGGTGTACGCGTGCTTGCTGACGAAGTCGACCGGCACGTCACGGGCGGCGACGAAGTCGGCGAAGCGTGGCAGCCACTCGTCGGCGCCGGGGGAGATGGCCGGCCCGCCCACCTGGAGGTCGGCGTCCACCTCCTTGACGGCGTGCGCGGTCACCTCGTAGAGCCGGTGGTACGCCTTCTCGTCGGCGCCCTGCCAGAACTGCTCCAGGTTCGGCTCGTTCCACACCTCGATCGGCCAGCGGCGTACCTCGGCGAGGCCGTACCGGTCGACCAGGTGCCCGACGGTCGCCTTGACCAGGTCGGTCCATTCCGACTCCGAGCGGGGCGGGGTGACGTTGCCCTGCCACCAGAAGACGGTCTGGTCGCCGGAGGCGAGCGCGGCCGGCATGAAGCCCAGCTCGACGAAGGGCCGGATGCCGAGTTCGAGATAGGCGTCGACCACCTGGTCGACGTAGCTGAAGTTGTGCCGGATCCGGCGCGAGCCCTGGTGCTGGTAGGGCCGGTAGACGCCGACACCGTCGCTGAGCAGCCCGTGCCCGCGGATGTGCCGGAAGCCGATCTCCCGCTGCACCAGCGCGAGGGAGTCCTGGTAGTCACGCCGCAGCGCCAGGTCGAAGCGGCCGGTGCCGACGCAGGCCCGCCAGGCGTCGGTCAGCCGCCCGGTCGGCCGCTCCGGTACGGGGATGTGCATCGTGGTCCTCTGTTCCGGGTCGGGCGGGCCCGCCCGCACCACCGGTGCGGGCGGGCCGCTGCGCCGACGTCCGGTCCGGTCGTGCCCGCCGCAGTCAGGACCGGACCGGGATGGTCAGCCGTGTTCCTTCTGGTACCGCTCGTACGCCTCCTGCACCTTGTCCATGTAGGCGTCCATGTTCTTGCCCTTCAGCTCGGTCAGGTAGGCGTCCCACTGGGCGAGGTCCCGCTGACCGAGGATGAACTGGAGGGTCGCCTGGTAGACGAAGTCCTTCAGCGGTGTCTGCCACAGCGACACCTGCTCGCGCTCCTCGTCGGTGAACGGGAACGGCGGCATCACCGCCCGTGGCGTACGGGCGTTCATCACCTTCTGGAACTCCTGCTCCTCCGGGGAGAAGAAGGACTGCACCAGCTCCGGCTTGCCGCCGTAGGCGAAGACGCCGTTGTAGAACCCGAAGTCCTTCTGCAGGTGCTTAGGGGCATTCGGGCGCAGCCCGATGACGTTGACGTCGGAGTGCAGGGTGGGCTTGCCGGCGGCGTCCTTGACGAAGGTGGTGCCCTCGACGCCCCAGCGGGCGAACGTCTGCCCGTCGTCGGAGTAGAACAGCCAGTCGATGAACTGCATCATGGCGACGAAGTTCTTGCTCTCCCGGGCCTTCTTCGAGATCATGACCCCGTTTTCCAGCCGGCTGGCCGGGTTGATCTCGCCGGCCGGGCCGATCGGCAGCGGGATCTTGGTCAGCGTCGCCTTCGGCAGGGTCTTGGCCAGGTCCGGGCGGTAGTCGTTGACCAGCGTCTGCGCGTTGCTGCTGATCACGAACGACTTGCCGTTGGCCAGCTTCTGCCGGGCGTTGTCGTCGGTCTGGGTGAAGCTCTCCGGGTCGAGCAGCCCCTCCTTCACCAGCTTGTTGAGGTAGGTCAACATCTCCTTGTACTTGTCGCTGGCGGCGGTGTAGAAGAGCTTCTTGGCGTTCGGGTCCCAGCTCACGTGCTGGAAGTTCCAGCCGGCGCCCTCCAGGCCGTACGAGGCCGCGAGGATGTTCAGCAGGTTGCCGGCCGGGTTGGGCTGGCTGAACCGGTCGGAGAACGGGAAGGTGTTCGGGTACGCCGCCTTCATCGCCTTGAGTACGGTGTAGAGCTCGTCCCAGGTCTTCGGGATCTCCAGGTTCAGTTCGGCGAGGATGTCGGTCCGCACCGCGAGCGAGTAGTCGTGCCAGGGCTTCTCGTGCAGCCCGGGCAGCAGATAGAACTTGCCGTCCGCCTGGCGCCGCTGGTTGATCTCAGGAGTGAGGTTCCACTTCTCGATCTTGTCCTTGAAGTTCGGCATCAGGTCGAGGTAGTCGCTGACCGGCAGGATGGCGCCGGAGGAGACGAAGGTGTCCTCCTGGCTCGGGTACGTCTTCGGGATGATCATCGGCGCGTCGCCGGCGCCGATGAGCAGGCTGCGCTTCTGCTCGTAGTCGCTCAGCGGTACGGCGACCGGCTCGATCGTGACGTTGGTCCGCTTGTTCAGCTCCGTCCAGAACAGCCAGTCGTTCTTTAATGGATAGTTCGGGTGGTTGTTGTAGAGGAGGGAGAAGGAAACCGGTTCGGTCGCCTTGAACTGCTGGTTGACGCCGAGTTCGGCCATTGCGCCGGCGCGGTTCTCCGAGAGGTCCTCGGACTCCCCATCGTCGCCACTGCCGCAGGCGACGAGCGAGAGGGTGAGCGCGCCGGCAGCGACCACCGCTGCTCGGCGCCGGGCTCGTTGGAACATCGGGCTTCCTTTCGCTGGTGGTTCGTGGGTTCGACGGCTCACCCCCGCCTGCCGGGCTATCCCTTCACCGCGCCGAGCATCACGCCCGACACGAAGTACCGCTGGACGAAGGGGTAGACCAGCAGGATGGGCAGGGTGGTGAGCACGATGGTCACGGCCTTGAGCGTCGCCTCGGCCTGTACCTCGTTCGCCTCGTTGATGGCGCCGACGTTCTCCGCGCCGACGGCTCCGGCGATCAGATTGCGCAGATAGACGGTGACCGGCAGCAGATCCTGCCGATCCATGTAGAGGAAGGCGGAGAACCAGGAGTTCCAGAAGGAGACGGCGTAGAAGAGGATCATCGTGGCGATCACCGCCTTCGACAGCGGTAGCACGATCCGGAGCAGGATCCCGTACGTGTTCAGGCCGTCGACGGCGGCGGCCTCCTCCAGCTCCACCGGCAGGCTCTCGAAGAACGCCTTCATGACCAGCAGGTTGAAGACGCTGATCGCGTTCGGCAGCACGATCGCCCAGATGGTGTTCGTCATGCCCAGGCTGCTGATCAGGACGTAGTTGGGGATCAGCCCGCCGTTGAAGAACATGGTGAAGACCGCGATGCCGATCAGCACGGTGCGGCCCTTGAGGTGGTGCTTGGACAGCACGTAGGCGAAGCAGGTGGTCAGGACCATCGCGATGGCCGTGGCGACGACGGTGTAGACCACCGTGTTCCGGTAGTTGGTCCAGAACAGCGAGTCCGACATCACCAGCTTGTACGTGTCGATGTTGAAGCCGCGCGGCACCACGCTGACCCGGCCGGCGATGATGTACGCCTCGTCGCTGAGCGACCGGGCCACGATGTTGAGGAACGGATACAGCGTCACCACCACGACGCCGGTCAGCACGATGGCGTTGATCACCTGGAACACCCGGTAGCCCCGGGTGGTCTGGATGCCCCGCCGTCGCCGGGGCCGGCCGAGCCGCTCGGCGGCCCGCTCCGGGTCGGCGGCTTCGGGCGCGACGGTGCTGGAATCCACGGTCACCACAGGCTCGTCCCCACTGTGCGACGGGAGATCGCGTTCGCGGAAAGGATCAGGGTCAGCCCGATCAGGGCCTCGAAGAGTCCGATCGCGGCGGCGTAGCTGAAGTTGCTGGACTGGAACGCCATCCGGAACAGGTACGTGGAGATCACGTCCGCTGTCGGGTACGTCAACGGGTTGTAGAGCAGCAGGATCTTCTCGAAGCCGACCGCCATGAACGTTCCGATGTTGAGGATCAGCAGCGTGACCATCGTGGGCCGGATGCCGGGCAGGGTGACGTGCCAGGTCTGCCGCCACCGGTTGGCACCGTCGATCCGGGCCGCCTCGTAGAGGTTGTCGTCGATCGTGGTCAGCGCGGCGAGGTAGAGGATCGTGCCCCAGCCGACCGTCTGCCACACCTCCGAGGAGACGTAGATGGTGCGGAACCACTCCGGCCGTTGCAGGAACGGGATGGCGTCCCCACCGGTGGCCTGCACGAGCTGGTTCACCGTGCCGTCGGTGGAGAGTAGCTGCATCACCATCGCGGCCACGATCACGATCGACAGGAAGTGCGGCAGGTAGGAGACCGACTGGACGAACCGCTTGAGCTTGCGGGTCCGGACCTCGTTGAGCAGCAGCGCCAGGATGACCGGCAGCGGGAAGCAGACCACCAGGGTCAGCGTGCCCAGGATCAGGGTGTTGGTGAAGACTTCCCAGAACGTCGGGTCGGAGAGGAACATCTTCACGTACCGCAGGCCGACCCAGTACTCGCCGAAGACGTTGCCGCCGGGCTGGAAACGCCGGAACGCGATGACGTTGCCGAGCATCGGCAGGTACCGGAAGATCAGGAAGAACAGCAGCGGCAGGATCGCCAGCGAATAGAGCTGCCAGTCCCGGCGGATCGCCTGCCGCCACGTCCGGCGGTGTTTTCGGGACCGGCGGCCGGTGCCGCCGGGGTCCGGCCGGTCGGGCTCGACGGTCACGGGCGGGGGGCCCGCGGTCGTGGGTGCACTCATCCTCGTACCTCCGCGGCGGTGGGCGGGAGCGTGGGGACCGGCTCGACCCGGGCCGGCGACAGCAACTGCCGCCGGTGGCCGACCTCGCGTTCGGCGCCGGTGAGGCGGAGCCGGATCGGCGCCGCCTGGTCACCGCTGGAGCGGCCGAACCGCAGCTCCACGTCGCCCGGCTCGACGATCCGCCGGCCGTGCAGTCCGGTGAACGAGGTGACGTCGGCCGGGACCGTGAACGTCGCGTACGCCGCCTGGCCGGCCTCCAGCGGGACCCGGGTGTAGCCGACCAGCCGGACCACCGGTCGGGTGGTCTGCGCGACGGGATCGTGCAGGTAGAGCTGCACCACCTCGGTGCCGGCCCGGGAGCCGGTGTTGCGGACCGCGACCCGGACGGTCACCTCGCCGTCGACCGGCCAGTCGGTGACCAGGTCCGGGTCGGCCTCCGGCCGCCCGTCCGGTCCGACGACCTCCGGGGTACCCCACTCGAACGTCGTGTAGCTGCGTCCGTGCCCGAACGGGAACGCCGGGGTCGGGTCGACCGACGACACCTCGGAGCGGTGGCCCAGCGGCGGGGCGAGATAGCTGGCGGGCAGCCCACCGGCGTCCCGGGGCACGCTCACCGGCAGCCGCCCGGACGGGTTCACCGCGCCGGTGAGCACCTCGGCGAGCGCCTGCCCGCCCCGCTGACCGGGGAAGAAGCCCGCCACGACGGCGGCGGCCGGATCGAACTCGTCGCCGAGCGCGTACGGGCGGCCGGCCAGCAGCACCAGCACCACCGGGGTACCGGTGCCGAGTACCGCCGCCACCAGCTCGGCCTGTACGCCCGGCAGTCGCAGGTCGACGGCGTCACATCCCTCGCCGGAGGTCCCCCGACCGAACAGGCCGGCCCGGTCACCGACCGCGAGTACGCAGACGTCGGACTCCCGCGCGGCGGCCACCGCCTCGGCGAAGCCGGAGGTGTCGTCGCCGGTGATGTCGCAGCCCGGCGCGTACCGCAGCCCGGGGTGGGACTGGCACAGGGCGTCGCGCAGCGAGGGGATCTCCACTCCGAGCCCGTGCTCGGGATGCCGCACCCCGACGTGGGCGGGGAAGGTGTAGCAGCCGAGCATGCCGATCGGGTCGTCGGCGAGCGGGCCGACCAGCGCCACCCGTTGCTCCGGGGCCAGCGGCAGCACGCCGTCGCTGTTGCGGAGCAGGACGACGGACTCCCGGGCCAGTCGGAGCGAGACGTCCTGGCTGACCTCGTCGTCCAGGCGCAGCCGCTCGACGTCGTCGGGCATCGGCCGCCAGTCCTCGTCGAGCAGGCCGAGTTCGGCCTTCTGCGCGAGTACCCGGTGCAGGGCCCGGTCGACCAGCGCCTCGTCGACCGCGCCCGCGTGGACCGCCTCGACCAGCGGGGCGCCGAAGGCGTCCACAGTGGGCAGTTCGACGTCGATCCCGGCCCGCAGCGCGAGCCGGGCGGCGTCGCCGGGCCCGGCGGCGACCCGGTGCAGGGTCTGGAGGAACCGGACCGCGAAGTAGTCGCCGACCACCGTGCCGGTGAAGCCCCACTCGTCGCGGAGCAGGCCGGTCAGCAGGCTCTCGTCGGCGGCGACCGGTACGCCGTCGATCTCGGCGTAGGAGTTCATCACCGATCGGGCGCCACCGAGGCGCAGGGCCATCTCGAACGGCGGCAGGATGACGTCGGCCAGTTCCCGGCGCCCCATCGGCACCGGGGCGAGGTTGCGGCCACCCCGGGATGCCGAGTAGCCGGCGAAGTGCTTCAGGGTGGCGACGACGCCGCCGGCCTCCAGGCCCCGCACGTACGCCGCGCCGATCGTGCCGACCAGGTACGGGTCCTCGCCGATGGTCTCCTCGGTCCGGCCCCACCGGTAGTCGCGGGTCACGTCCAGCACCGGGGCCAGGCCCTGGTGCACCCCGGCCGCGCGCATGGAGCGGGCGATCCGGCCTGCCGCCTCCTCGACCAGTTCCGGGTCGAAGGAGGCTCCCCAGCTCAGCGGCGCGGGATAGACGGTGGCCCGCCAGGCGGCGAAGCCGGTGAGGCACTCCTCGTGGACCTGGGCCGGAATGCCGAACCGGCTCGCCGCGACGATCTGGGCCTGGGAGGCCGCCAGCGAACGCGCGCCGGCGACCGGGTCGACCGGCGCGGTGCCGAACGGGCGGGTGAGCTGGCCGAGCCCGTGCCGGATGACGACGTCCCACTGCGGCGCGTCGTCCATCATCTCGAACTGGTGTGGGGCGACCCCCTCGCCGGAGGCGTCGGCGCCGACCCAGACCCCGACCAGTTGGGCGACCTTCTCCTCCAGCGACATGAGCGGGATGAGTGCCTCGGCCCGCTCGGCGGCGGAGAGTCGCGGATCGCGCCATGGCGCGGCGATGTCCGTCGTGGCGCCCGCGGCCACGGGCAACTGGCTCTTCATGCCACCCCTTCGGGCCGACCGTGGCACCGTCCGATCCGGACAGCGGGCTGGTCAGGCCGGCGAGTCTTCGAAACTTTCGGCAATATCCGCGTTACCTGTGCGGGGGAACCTATGCGTCGTGGCGAAGATGTGTCAAGGGTGGCTGAACTGCTGGATCCGTGACCTCATCGCATATCGTGCGTAGAGCGGTCCGGACGGTCAACCGGATGCCACCGCAAGATCGAACCGTGGTCGGTCCGCCCGGTGTTAGGGTTTCGCACCGAAAGTTTCGGATAGTTGCGGGAGGCTGTCGATGACGAGGTCCCGGCGGATCGTCAGTACTGGTGCCGCGACGATCGCGACCATCGCCGACGAGGTCGGGGTCTCCCTGACGACCGTCTCCAAGGTCCTCAACGGCCGTTCGGACGTGGCGCCCGATACCCGGGCCCGGGTCGAGGCCAGTCTCGAACGGCACCGGTACCGGCGTCGCGCGAAGCGCCAACCGACCGAGGTGGAGCAGATCGACCTGGTCTTCCACCAGCTCGACTCGGGCTGGGCGACGGAGATCATTCACGGGGTACACGCGGTGACCGACGCTGCCAAGGTCGACGTGGTGCTCTCCCAGTTGGGTGGCGAGCACCGGCCCTCACAGCAGTGGTTGGAGGGGGTGCTGCTGCGGCGGCCGCTCGGCGTACTGCTGGTGCTCTGCCACCTGACCGAGCCGCAGCGGCAGCAGCTCCAGCGCCGGTCGATTCCGCTGGTGGTGGTCGACACCGACAGCGCAACCTCGGCCTCGGTGCCGACGGTCGGCTCCAACAACTGGAACGGTGGACTGCTCGCCACCCGGCACCTGCTGGAGCTGGGCCACCGCCGGGTCGCCTGCATCTCCGGCCCGGAGGACGTGCTGTGCAGCCGGGCCCGGGCCGCCGGTTTCCGCTCCGCGCACGACGAGGCCGGGATCCCGGTCGACCCCGAGCTGGTCCGGTACGGCATGTTCGCCGCGCACGCCGGCTATCAGCACGGGCTGGAGCTGCTGACCCGGCCCGACCGGCCAACGGCGGTCTTCGCCGGCTCCGACATGCAGGCGCTGGGGGTGCTCCGGGCCGCCCGGCAGCTCGGCCTGGACGTGCCGGCGGACCTCTCGGTGATCGGCTACGACGACCTGCCGGTGGCCTCCTGGGTCGGCCCGGCCCTCACCACCGTCAACCAGCCGCTGCGGGACATGGCCGGCACCGCCACGCAGATGCTGCTCGACCTGGCCCGGGGGGTGGAACTGTCGACCACCCGGATCGACCTCGTCACCGAGCTGGTCGTACGGGAGAGCACCGCACCACTCCGGCAGCCCGGCTGAGCGCCGGCGGCGCCGCCGCGTGCCACGGCGGCCCGGTGGTAGGTCGGTCACCGGGGGCTTGACCGGCCGTCGTCACCAGTCGGCGTCCTGGCACACCTGGTGTGTGGTGGGCGGCTCGATCTGCAGGGTGCAGTGGTCGATGCCGAAGCCGTCGTGCAGCCGGGCCCGCGCGGCGGCGAGTACCGGGGCGACGTCGGCGCCGGGGGCCAGCGCGAGGTGTGCGGAGGCGACGTCCATCCCGGAGGTCAGGGTCCAGACGTGCAGGTCGTGCACTCCGGCGACCCCGGGTACGCCGGTCAGGCTGGTCGCCACGGCGGCGACGTCGATGTGCGGCGGCGCGGCCTGCACCAGGACCCGTACCGCGACCCGGGCCAGTTGCCAGGTGCGGGGCAGGATGAACAGGCCGACGGCGACCGCGACGACCAGGTCGGCGTGGCGCCAGCCGGTGGTGGCGATGACAATGGCGGCGACGATCACCCCGACCGAGCCGAGCAGGTCGCCGAGCACCTCCAGATAGGCGCCCCGGACGTTGAGACTCTCCTTGGCGCCGGCGCGCAGCAGCAGGAACGCCACGACGTTGGCGGCGAGGCCGACGATCGCGACCACCAGCATCGGCCCGGCCAGCACCTCCGGCGGGTCGTCGAACCGGCGTACCGCCTCGACGATCACGAAGATCGCCACACCGGAGAGCAGCACCGCGTTGGCCAGCGCGGCGAGCACTTCGAGCCGGTAGAGCCCGAAGGTGCGCTGGGCGTGTCGGGCGGCCCGGCTGGCGGCGGTGATCGCGGCCAGGGCCAGGCCGATGCCGAGCACGTCGGTGAACATGTGCCCGGCGTCGGAGAGCAGCGCCAGCGAGCCGGTCCACCACGCCGCCCCGGCCTCCAGCAGCAGGACGGTGCCGAGTACGGCTACTGCTGCCCAGAGCGGTCTGCGATGGCGCTCGCCGGCCCGCATCGCCTGGCCGCCGTGGTCGTGGCCCGCGCCCATCTGCCCAGCCTCCCGCCGTCGACGCCGATGGGGACAACATATGCGGACATTGCAATGTATGCAACTTGAAACTGGATCCCGATTCCGATCCGGATGCCGCTTGTCGCTTCCGGTGCGGCTCAGCCCAGTGGCTTCGCCTTGCCGAGCCAGCCCGCCACGTCCCGATAGATGGGCGCGCTGGCCAGGTAGCTGTACGGGGCGGCCGGCTTCCACGGGTAGACCTGACCGGCCCTCACCGCCGGCAGGTTGGTCCAGGTGGGGATCTTCTCGGCCTTGCCCGCCACGCTGGTCACCTCCCGACCGTCGTAAATGACGACGTCGGCGGGGAAGCTGCCGATCTGCTCCCAGCTGATCTCCTGGAAGTACTCGCCGGGTCCGAGTTGCGCCGACGGCAGCACGAACGTCATCCCCAGTGCCGCCAGGTGCTTGAGATCCGGGTGGGCCTTCGGGTCGGCGATGTAGAACTTCTCCGCGTCGCGGGAGACGGCGAGTACCCGCAGTCCGGGCTTTGCCGCGATCGCCGCCTTCACCTCGGCGACCGCCGCCTCGAAGTCCGCCCGGGCCGCCCGCACCGGCCCGGCCTCCGGGTCGGCGCCGAGCTGCGCGGCGAGCCGCATGAAGCCGTCGATGATCTGCGGCAGGTCGAGGCCGGGCATCTTCATGCCGATCGACGGGGCCAGGGCGTCGACCTCGTCGACACTGGCCTGCGGGACGTACCAGAGGGTCTTGTCGTCGAAGGAGAGGTCGACCAGGAGTTCCGGGCGCAGCGCGGCGTACCGCTCCAGGTTGAACTCGCCCCAGGTCCTGCCGATGACGTCGAGCTTGTCCAGTTCGATGTTCCCGGCCTGGTAGTTGAGCTTCCCGTCGGTGGTGCTCAGCTCTCCGTACGCCCCGGTCACCCGGAAGCCGGCGTCCCAGAGCGCGGCGGCGGCACTGCTCTGCGCGACCACCCTGGTCGGCCGGCTGGCCAGCTCGACGGTCCGGCCCCGCCCGTCGGTGTAGCGGAACGGCGAGGTGCCGCCGGAGGCGCCGCCGCCCGGGGAGCCGGCGTCACCGCAGGCGGCCAGTCCGAGCAGTACGCCGGTGGCGCCGACACCGCACAGGAAGCCGCGCCGGGTCACGAGGTGCGCAGACATGGTTCTCCAGTCGTCTCGGGTGCGATCGGGTGCAGGGGAGGGCGACGTCGTGCGGTTAGGTTAGCCTGCCCTAAGGCACAGTGCGCAACCCCCTGTGACCCGCTCCTCCCACCGGCGGAGGATGAGCCTCAGGCACACTCCTCGACGATCAGCGGCAGCAGCTTCCCCGAAGGACGAGCGTCAGGCGCTCTCCCGGAGGATCAGCTCGGAGGGGTATGCGGTGGCCGGCGGCACCCAGGCCCGCTCGAGTACCGCAGTCGCGGCCGCCGTGGCGATCTGCTCGACCGGATGGCTCGCGGTGGTCAGGGCCGGCGCGCTCAGCGCGGCGAACGGCACGTCGTCGAAGCCGGCCACGGCGATGTCCCCCGGCACGTCGATCCCGCGCCGCCGCAGCGCCGCCAGCGCACCGAGCGCCATGGCGTCGCTGTTCGCGAAGACCGCGTCGGTGTCCGGCCAGCGCTCCAGGATCGTCAGCATCGCGGCCTCGCCGCCGGTGGCGGTGAAGTCGCCCGGCACCAACCGGATCGGCAGCCCCGCCGCCCACGTCACCTCCCGGTAGGCGGCGACCGGTCGACGGCTGCAGGGCATCCAGTCCGAGCCGGTGATCATCGCGATCCGGCGCCGGCCCGAGGCGATCAGGTGTCCGAAGATGGTACGGGCCGCACCGGCGTTGTCGACGTCGAAGGACGGTACGGTCCGGGAGCCGATGCCGATCGACACCGTCCGGCCCTGTAGTGCGGTCGGCACCGCCTCCAGGATCAGTTCGGTGGTGTTGACCACGAGTACCCCGCGGACGCTGCGGTCCTCCGCCAACCGCCGTAGCCGGGCGGGTGCGTGCAGCGGCAGCCACTCCAGGGAGACCCCGACCTCCCGGGGCGCGCAGACCTCGGCCGCGGCCCGCACCACCCGGTCGACGTACGGGTCGTGCAGCACCGTCGGCACCGCGCCGGCGACGGCCACGACCAGGCGTACCCCGGCACCGGTGGCCAGGGCCCGGGCCGCCGGGTCGGGCGCGTAGCCGAGCTGCGCGGCGGCCGCGACGACCCGGTCCCGGGCGGTCGCGGAAGCGGCGCCGTATCCGGCGATGACCCGGGAGGCCGTCGACCGGGAGACCCCGGCCACCCGGGCCACGTCCTCCAGGGTGGCCCGCCGCGGTGGCCCGCCGGTCACGCCAGCTCCCCGGAGCGGACCTGACCGGGGCATGGTGCTGCGGAGACGCGACGACCGGGCTGAGCCATGGGAAAATCATGCACCCGCGACGCAAGATCGGCGAGCCGGTGCCCGGCGGCGGGTCGACCGGCGGACGCGCTCGCAGCACTGCCGCCGGGCAATGCCGAGTCCCGAGGTCTTGTTGTCGTCGGGTTGCGTCGAGAGCGCTCCCAGGGGTGCGATCACCTAGACATCCAATCGCGACAGCGCGGCGGGTTCGATCCGCGCAGCGCGGCGGACGGCTCGACCTCCAGCCGCCGACCGACGGACCGCACGGGTGGCAGGGCCACCCGGTGGCTCACCCGATCGGCCGGGGCCGGCGAAGAGGCTGGCCGTCGAGGAAGCGGAGGAGCAGCAGGTGAACGCATCCACCGATACGCACCGGCCACCGGTCGTACCCCGGCAGGTCCTGGCCGCCCGGACCGGCGTCGCCGTGGTCTTCGGGCTCAACGGGCTCGCCGTCGCCTCCTGGTTCGCCCGGGTGCCGGCGGCCCGGGACGCGCTCGGGCTCACCCCGGGGCGGTTGGGCCTGCTGCTGCTGGCGCTCTCCGCGGGTGCCCTGCTGGCACTGCCGACCGCCGGGGCCCTGGCGCAGCGGTTCGGCGCCGCCCGCGTGGTGGCCGCCGCGACCGGGCTGGCCGCGCTCGGACTGGCGCTGGCCGGAGTCGCGGCCGGGAGCTGGCACGCCGTACCGGCCGTCGCGGTCGGACTCTTCGCCGTCGGGTGCGGCTCCGGCACCTGCGAGGTCGCCATGAACGTCGAGGCGGCGGCCGTCGAACGGCGGCTCGGCCGTACCGTGATGCCCCGGTTCCACGCCGCCTGGAGCCTCGGCACCGTGGCCGGGGCGGTCGCCGGAGCCGGCAGCGCCCGGCTCGGCGTGCCGATCGGGCTGCATCTCGGGCTGGCCGCCGTGGCGATGGTCGCCGGTACGCTACCCGCGGTCCGGTCGTTCCTGCCGGATCGCGACCCTCGGCCGGCCGACGGGAAGAGCGGCCGGGCCCGGGGCGGCGGTGCACTGGCCGCCTGGCGGGAGCCCCGTACCCTGCTGATCGGCCTGTTGGTGCTGGTGATGGCCTTCACCGAGGGGACCGCCAACGACTGGCTGGCGCTGGCCTTCGTGGACGGCCACCGGGTATCCGACGCCGTCGGCGCGCTGGCCTTCGGGGTCTTCGTCGCCGCGATGACGGTCGGCCGTACCGCCGGCACGATCGCACTGGACCGCTGGGGCCGGGTACCGGTGCTCCTCTGCACCACCACGTTGGCCGCGATCGGCGCCACGGTGGCGGTACTGGCCAGCCCGTGGCCGCTGGCGATGGCCGGGGTGGTCCTGTGGGGGCTCGGCACCTCGCTCGGCTTTCCGATCGGGATGAGCGCGGCGGCCGACCAGGAGGACCGGGCCGCCGCCCGGGTCAGCGTGGTGGCGGCGATCGGCTACACCGCCTTCCTCGCCGGGCCGCCCCTGGTCGGGTTGCTCGGCGACCGGGTCGGCAGCCTCCGGGCCCTGCTGGTCGTGCCGCTGATCCTGCTGCCCGCGCTCCTGCTGGTGCCGGCCGCCCGCCCACCCGCCGACGGCCGGCCCGGACACGCCGACGCGGGAGACGGGCCTGCCGGCCGGGAAGACGAGCCCTCTGACGGTTGGGGAACTCTGGGCGACGGCCGGGACGGGGCCGCCGTCGGCCGGACCGCAACCGCCGGCTCGGCGCCCGGGGCCGGGCCGCCGCCGGTCAGTTCTCCTGAAGGTGCCAGCGCTGGTGGAGCCGCCTGAGCGGGGCGGGCGCCCACCAGTTGGCCCTACCGGCGAGTGCCATGACGGCCGGCACCAGCAGCCCACGGATGACGGTGGCGTCCATCAGGATCGCCAGGGCCAGGCCGAGCCCCATCAGCTTCAGGAAGCTCATGCCGCTGATCCCGAACGCGGCGAACGAGACGGCCAGCAGTACCGCCGCCGCCGTGATCAGCCGACCGGTCCGGGCCAGCCCGGTGGCGATCGCCTGCCTGTTGTCGCCGGTGCGCAGGTACTCCTCCCTGATCCGGGAGAGCAGGAAGACCTCGTAGTCCATCGACAGGCCGAAGGCGACGCAGAACATCAGGATGGGCATCGACACGTCGAGCTGGCCGGTCGCGGTGAAGCCGAGGATCCCGGAGAGATGCCCCTCCTGGAAGATCCAGACCATCGCGCCGAAGGTCGCCGTCAGGGACAGCAGGTTCAGCAGGATCGCCTTGACCGGGACGAGGATGCTGCCGAACACGGCGAAGAGCAGTATCGCGGTGGTCGTCGCGATGAGCGCCAGCGCCAGCGGCAGCCGGTCCCCGATGGCGGCCTTGGCGTCCACGAGTTCCGCTGCGTCGCCGCCGACGCGGAAGTCGAAGGGCGGATCCAGCGCCCGGATCTCCCCGACGAGCCGCTCGCCCTCGGCGGAGCGCAGTACGACGGAGGGCACCACGCTGAGCCAGGCGCCGCCCGGGGCCGCGCGCGGCGTCACGTCGGCGACCCCGTCGACCGCGCCGACCTGGCCGGCGAAGGCCGCCACCGCCTCGGCGTCCGCGCCGTCGGCGTCGACGCCGGGCAGGGCGATCCCGAACTCCTCGGTCCGGTTGCCGGCGAACCCGCTCTCGATCGCCTCGACGACCTGCCGGGCCTCGTTGGACGGCGGCAGCGCCTGGTGCGACGGCAGTCCCGGGTCGACGCCGAGGAACGGGATGCCGAGCGCCAGCAGGAAGACGACGGCTCCGGTCGCCACCGGTACCGGCCGGCGCATCACCGCACCGGCGAGCCGGTACCAGAAGCCCGGCCCGGCCGGCCGCCCGGCCTTGCCGCCCGGCCCACCGGTGAGCCGGGCCGTACGCCGGCGCGACCGCAGCGACCCGGCGTTCACCCTCGGGCCGAGGGTCGCCAGCAGGGCCGGCAGGGTCAGCAGGGCCCCCGCCGCGGCGCAGAGCACCACCGCGATCCCGGAGTAGGCGAACGAGCGCAGGAAGGACAGCGGAAAGACCAGTAGCGCCGAGAGCGAGACGGCCACGGTGAGCGCCGAGAACGCCACCGTGCGGCCGGCGGTCCGCACGGTCCGCACCACCGCCTCGTCCGTCGGCCTGCCGGCGGCCAACTCCTCGCGGAACCGGCTCAGGATGAACAGCGAGTAGTCGATCGCCAGCCCGAACCCGAGCCCGGTCATCAGATTGATCGAATAGACCGAGACGTCGGTGAAGCGCGCGACGCCGGACAGCGCGAGGAGCGCGCCGAGCACCGCGACCACCGAGACGGCCAGCGGCAGGGTCGCCGCCACGATCCCGCCGAAGACGAACAGCAGCAGGAGCAGTGTCACCGGGACCGCGATCAGTTCGGCCCGGACCAGGTCGCTGTCGAGCTGCTCGCCGATGGCCTCGTCGATCGCGTACCCGCCGCCCACCCGGACGGTGAGCGGACCGCGACCTCCGGCGTACTCCGCCGCGATGCCGGCCGCGGCCGCCTCGACCTGCTCCTCGTCGCCGGCCAGGTCGACCACGACGAGCGCCGCGCTGCCGTCGGTCGAGCGGAGCGCCGGCTGCCCGCCCGTCGACCAGTACGAGCTGATCCCGAGCACACCGGGACCGTCGGCGAGTTCCCGGGTCAGCGCCGTGCCGGCCGCCGTCACCGCCGGGTCGTCCACCCCGGCGCCGTCGGCGGCCTCGACCAGCAGGACCAACTCGGGTCGGGGCGCGCCGACCTCGGCCAGGAAGGCTTCGGCCCGGGTCGACTCTGCGTCCGGGTCCGCGAAGCCGCCCCCGCCGAGTTGGCCGAAGACGCCCGATCCGGCCGCACCGGCGGCGACGACGAAGAGGACGGTCAGGGCCAGCACCAGCCGGCGGCGGTGGACGACGAAGTGACCAATTCTGCGGAACACGGCGATCTCCTGGGGTGGCGGGAAGGGGCTGCCCGCCATGGTCTGTTCCGGACCCGTCCGGCCACATCGGACCGGCGAACGCTTCCGTACGGGCCCGGGCCGGGTCCGGACCCGTACCGGAGACCGGGTCGGGGCGTACCCGGGGACGGGGTCGACCGACCCGGCCCGGCGGTAGTCTGCGGGCGTGGAGCAGACGGGGCTGCGGGCCTGGGGCGGTTCGTTCACCACCGGCCTGGCCTTTCCGCTCGCGGCCCTGGCGGCGGCGCTGCTCGTCTTCCTGACCACCGACATCACCGTCGGCCTGGTCGGCACGCTCGTCGTCGCCCTGCTGCCCTGGGCACTGCTGGCCGGCCAGGTTCGGGTCGGGCCGTGGCCGATGGCGGCGCTCGGCGTCGGCGTACCGGCGCTGGTGACCTTCTGGTACGACGCGCCGGGCGCCATCTTCCTGGCCATGCTCGCGGTGGCCTGGCTGGCGGCGATGGGCCGGTCGTGGCCGGCCGAGACGGTGGCCGCGGTCGGCGCGGCCGCCGTGCCGGTGGTGCTGGTCGCGGTCGACGGTGAGTGGCGGGAGGACTATCCCGCCGTCGTCTTCTTCGGCACCGGGACGCTGTTCACCTGGTTGATCGGCCGCATCCTCCGGCGGGAGCGGCAGCTTGTCGCCGCACTGACCGAGGCGCAGGCCCGACTCGACGTCGCCGCCGCCGCGGCCGAGCGCCGCCGGATCGCGCACGACGTGCACGACGCGGTCGGGCACGGGCTCACCGTCGTGCTGCTCAACCTGGTCGGCGCCCGCCAGGTGCTGGACCGCGACCCGGCGGCGGCGGCCGAGGCGCTGGACCGGGCCGAGCAGGTCGGCCGGGACAGTCTCCAGTCCGTACGGGCGATTGTCGGCCTGCTGCGCGATCCCGCCGAGGGTGGTGGGGCGCAACTGCCGCTGCCCGGTGCGGCGGACATCGTCGACCTCGTCCGGGGCGTGGCCGAGGCCGGTCTGCCGGTCCGCACCGAGCTGGTCGGCGACCTCGGGTCGGTCGACACCTACACCGGGCTCGCCGCGTTCCGGATCGTGCAGGAGGCGGTCAGCAACGTCCGGCACCACGCCCCGGGGGCCGAGGCGGTGGTCCGGATCGTCCGGCACCCGGACCGCCTCGCGGTGTCGGTACGCAACGGTGCTCCGGCCCGGATCCCCACCCCGAGCGGTCGGGGCGGCGGCACCGGGCTGGCCGGCATGCGCCAGCGCGTCGAGGCGCTCGGCGGCACCGTGTCGGCCGGACCGGACGGCGACGGTTGGCTGGTCGAGGCGTCACTGCCGGTGCGGCGTACCGGCGCGGAGGTGCCCGGGTGATCCGGATCGTACTCGTCGACGACCAGGAACTCGTCCGGGCGGGGCTGCGGCTGATCCTGTCGGCCCACGATGACCTCGCGATCGTCGGCGAGGCGGCCGACGGCCGGGCCGGTGTCGACCTCGCGGGTCGGCTGGCCCCGGACGTCGTGCTGATGGACATCCGGATGCCGGTGCTGGACGGGATCGAGGCGACCCGGCGGTTGGCCGGCGTGGAGGGTGCACCGCCGGTGCTGGCGCTGACCACGTTCGGTGACGACGAGGTGCTCTGGGGTGTCATCGAGGCCGGCGCGGCGGGTTTCGTGCTGAAGGACGCGCCGGCGGCGGAACTGGTCGGCGCGATCCGGGTCACCGCCCGGGGCGGCTCGTGGTTCGACCCACAGGTTGCCGCTCGGGTGCTGGCGCTGGTCCGGGGCCGCCGCGCCGGCCGGCCGGCCTCCTCGGTGGCGGCGCTGACCGGCCGCGAGCTGGAGGTGCTCCGCCTGGTGGCGTCGGGCGCGAACAACGTCGAGATCGCGGCTTCGCTGCACCTGAGCGAGCGGACCGTGAAGGGGCACGTCTCGGCGATCTTCCTCAAACTCGGCGTCCGGGACCGGGCCGGCGCCATCGTCCGGGCCTACGACGCCGGCATCGTGCCAGGACGGTGACGACGGTCGGCCGCGGTCCCCAGGCGATCTCGGTGTGGTCGAGTTCGGCCCACCGGCTGCGGTGACCCAGCCGCAGGGTGTTGACCCCGGTGGCGAGGGTGACGCTGACCGCCACCTGCCGCCAGTTCTCCCAGCCGGTGTTCGGATAGTCGACGACCTGGGCGGCACCGCCGTTCACCGTCAGCGTGACCGTGGCGGCGCCATGGGCGGCGACGTGTGCGTGCGGGCGGGCCGGCGCTGGTGACCTTGCCGAGTGCTGGGCGATGCTGGGCAGGTGCCGGACGGTGCGCCGGGCGAGTTGGTGGCGCGGACGGAGGCGTGACCAGCGGGCCCGTACCGAGGCGGTCGGTGGCGACGGCGACGAGGAGATCGGGGAGCACCGGAATGGCGAGCACGGCGGCGGAACTGCTGGAGTCCATGCGTACGGAGTTCGCGGCGGCACCGGCGGAGAACCGGTTCGTCTCGGCGGTGGTGCGGGGCCGGGCACCACTGTCGGCGGTGGCCGCGCTCGCCGCCGAGGAGTGGTACATCGTCCCCGCCGACCGGCGCGCCTTCCTGCTGCTGGCCGCCCGGGCGGCCGAGCCGGCCGCCGTCGACTTCTTCAGCACGCTCGCCCAGGGCGAGGGGCTGGTGCTGCCCCTGCTGCCGGCGTTGGCGGCCGGCGCCGGGATGGGAGAGGCGGAATTGGCCGGCTACCAGCCCCGGGCGGGCTGCCAGGCGTACGCCGGATGTGTGGCCTGGCTGGCGGTGAACGCGGATCCGGCCGAGGTCGCGCTCGCGCTGGCGGTCAACTTCGCCGACTGGGGCGGTTACTGTGCCGGGCTGGCCCGGGCACTGCGTGACCGGTACGGGTGGGACGACGCCGCCTGCGCCTTCCTGGACTTCTTCGCCTCGCCCTCGCCGGATCTGGAGCGGCAGGCGGTCGACGCGGCGCAGGCCGGGCTGGACGCGGGACGTCCGCTCCCGCACGCCCGGCGGTACGGCCGGCTGTTGCGCGACTACGAGCTGATGTTCTGGAACACCCTGGTGGAGCCGTCGAGCTGACGATGCGCTGCGCGGCCTGCGCGGGGCGCCCGGCGGGCTTCCGGGCTGGAGCCTGGGGTCGACGCCGGACGACCAGCCCGGGTGGGGCTGGCCGTCCGGATCGGTGCGGTGCCCGCCGGCCGGGTCACGGCCGGCGGGCACCGGTGTGCGGGTCAGCGCGGGCTCGCCGCCCCGTCCCGGGCCGGGTCGGTGGCCGGCGGGGCACCGTCGATCGGGGTGCCGTCGATGGCACCCGCGACGGTGGCCGCGTTGGTGGCCGGGTCCGGCAGGTCGAGGCTGGCCCGCAGGGTGACCGGCTTGAGCAGGGCGGCGGCGATCACCCCGACCACCGCGATCGCCGCGGAGATCAGGAAGATGTGCCCGGTGGCGTCGCCGTAGGCGTTGCGGACGATGTGCGCGACGGCGTCCGGCAGGCCGGACAGATTGAGACTGCCGCCGGCGCTGCCCGCTCCGGAGGCCGGGATCCCGGCCGCGGTCAGGTCCTGGGTGATCTGCTCGGTGACCCGACGGGCGAGCACCGCACCCAGTACCGAGACCCCGATGGTGCCGCCGAGCGAGCGGAAGAACGCGACCGAGGAACTCGCCGCGCCGACGTCCTTCAGCGGTACGGCGTTCTGCACGGCGAGGACCAGGTTCTGCATGGTCATCCCCACCCCGATCCCGACGAGCAGCATCGCCCCGCTGATGAAGACCAGGGAGGTCTGGTGGTCGATGGTGCCGAGCATCAGGAAACCGGCGACCAGGACGATCGCCCCGACCACGATGTACGGCTTGATCCGCCCACTGCGGGTGATCAGCCGCCCCGCGACGATCGATGACGCGAGCACCCCGACCATCATCGGGATGGTGAGCAGGCCGGCCTCGGTCGGGCTGTAGCCACGGCCGATCTGGAAGTACTGGCCGAGGAAGACGGCGCCGCCGAACATCGCCATCCCGACCGCCAGGCTGGCGACGATCGACAGTGCCGTGGTGCCCTGCCGGACGATGTCGAGCGGCACGACCGGCTCGGCGGCGCGGGCCTCGACTACGACGGCGAGCCCGAGCAGCACCAGCGCGGCGCCGACCATGGCACCGGTCTGCCAGGAGAGCCAGTCGAACGAGCCGTCGACGAACGAGATCCAGATGAGCAGCACGCTGACCCCGGCGGCGATCAGGGCGGCGCCGAGATAGTCGATCTTCACGTTCTCCCGGCGGACCGTGACCAGGTGCAGGGTGGCCTGGAGGACGAGCAGGGCGATGATCGCGATAGGTACCCCGACGAAGAAGCACCAGCGCCAGCCGAGCCAGGACGTGTCCACGATGAGCCCGCCGAGCAGCGGTCCGCCGACGGTGGCGAGCGCCATCACGCCGCCGAGGTAGCCGTTGTAGCGGCCGCGCTCCCGGGGCGGGATCATCGCGGCGATCACCACCTGGACCAGGGCCTGCAACCCGCCGACCCCGATCCCCTGGAAGGCGCGGGCGGCGATGAGCTGGCCGGCGTTCTGGCTCAGCCCGGCCACCACGGAGCCGAGTACGAAGATCACGATGGCGGTCTGGACCAGGGCCTTCTTGCTGAACAGGTCGGCCAGCTTGCCCCAGATCGGGGTGGTCGCGGTCGCGGTGAGCAGGGTGGCGGTGACCACCCAGGTGTACTGGGTCTGCGATCCGTTCAGCGCTCCGATGATCTGGGGCAGCGCGGTCGAGACGACGGTGCTGCTGAGCATCGCGACGAAGAGCACCAACAGCAGGCCGCTGAGCGCCTCCAGGGTGCGCCGATGGGTCATCGGCTCCGCTTGCGGCGCGGGTGCGAGGGTTGTCGGTGCGCTCATCGCGCGGCCTCCAGCTTTTCTTGAGGGTTGATCTGTCCCGGGGCCTGGTCGAGGCTGCCCTGGATGTCGGTGACGAACCGGTCGAGCGCGCTGGTCAGCGCGTCGATCTCCGCCGGGCTCCAGCCGGCGAGCGCGGCGCGGAGCAGGTCGCCGTACCAGTCGCGGGCGTCGGCCAGTGCCGTACTTCCCTCGTCGGTGAGCACGAGGAAGCTCGCCCGCCGGTCGGCCGGGTCGGCGCGCCGGGTCACCAGGCCCTGCGCCACCAGCGCGGCGACCGCTCGGCTGACCGTCGACGGGTCGAGTCCGGACCGGTCGGCGAGTTCCTTGGCGTGGCAGCCGGCCGCCTGGTCGGCCAGTTCGTCGATCTGCAACAGCATGCCGACCAGGCCGGACGGCACCGCCGGCCGTTCGATCGCGCGCCGGTGCCGGATCAGCCGCATGGCCGACATCAGGTCGCGGAGCCGGTCACCGAGCGCGGTGTGCCGAGCGGTGGTGTCCACCTCGCCTCCTCGGTCGGTTGGTTGTCACACACAAGGATTCCGCGTTGATGCCCAGTGTGCAAGTTTTCGCTTTGAGAAGTGAGTCACCGCCACGTAGGCTGTTCCCGATGGATGAGACGGTGGGGCGGCGGGAGCGCAAGAAGGCCGCGACGCGTGAGGCACTGCATCGGGCGGCGCTCCGGCTCGCCGCCGAGCAGGGGCCGGACCGGGTGACCGTGGAGGCGATCGCGGACGCCGCCGACGTGTCCCGCCGAACGTTCTCGAATTACTTCGCAAACAAGGAAGAAGCCCTCTTCCACGCCGATCTGGTGCGAATCCGGCGCCTGCTGGAGCTGGTGCACGCCCAGCCGCTCGACGAGCAGCCCTGGACCGCGCTCACCCGCGCCGCCGAGCAACTGGCCCGGGAGAGCGACGGCCTCGACCCGCTGTGGTTGGCCCAGCGGCGGTTGATCCGCAACCATCCCAGCCTCGCCGCCCACCAGATCACCGCGTACGGCACCGTCGAGCAGGAGTTCACCGCCGAGATCGCCCGTCGCCTGCCCGAGGCACCAGAAACCCCGCTCCGCGCCCGGGTACTCGCCGGGACGTTTCTGCACGCACTGCGCGCGGCGACCCAGTACTGGACCGACCATCCGGAGCGCCCCCTGGTCGAACTGGTGCGTGCCGCCCTCGGCTATGTGCGCCCATGACCGGCGGACCGGCCTCGACCGCCCGGCGGAACGGCCCCGGCCGGCGACACCGGGGCCTGGTGCCCGCCAGGCCCAGCCGGGACCTCGCCCTCACCCTCGCCGTCGAGCCGACCTGCTCGCCGGTTCGCCGGACCTGCCGCTTACCGACGGTCACGACCGCGCCGCGCATGCGCGGGGTCGCCGACCGGCGCGGCGTGCCCAAGGCCGCGTCCGGATCAGGCGGGGTTTGGTAGCGGCTTACCGAGCCGTGCCCGGGTCTCCGCCGCGAACGGCGAACCGATCGCGGTGAACAGTTCCGCCGCCTCCCGCCACCGTCCCGTCGCCTCCGGGCGTTCCCGGAGCGCGGCGACCTCGCCGAGCAGGACCAGCGCCTGGGCCTGGCCGAGTCGGCATCCCGACTCGCGGTGCAGCGTCAGCGCCAGCTCCGCGTCGTCCGACGCGTCGTCGAGGCGACCCTCTCGTAGCCGCACCCGGGCGCGCAGCACCAGGGCCTTCGCCTCCATCAGCCGCAGCCCGGCCGCCCTCGCCCGGTCCACCGCGTCCGGCCGAGCCTCGGAAAGCACGGTGCCGGAGGGACCGGCCGGCGTGCCGGGGCCTCCGGTTGCCGGTGGACCGACCACCGTGATCGGCACGTCCGGCGGGGACGGCAACGGCTCCCGGACCGTCGGACCCGGCGGCGGAGCGGCCCCGTCGGTGCCGAGGGCCTCCAGCAGGGCGAGACCGGCCAGCGACTCGATCTCGACCCGGGGATAGCCCAACTCGACCGCGAGGTCGTGGCTGCGCGCGTAGTGCGCCACCGCCAGGTCCGGTCGGTCGGTCAGCAGGTAGATCGAGGCGAGCGTGGCGAGCGAGTCGGCGGCGTACCGCCGGTGCCCGATCTGCTCGGTCAGCTCGACCGCGAGCCGGGCCTGCTTCTCGGCCCGGTCGTAGCGTCCGGCGTCCCGGTGCACCGTTGCCAGCCCCTGCCGCGCGATCGCCTCCTCGGGGCGCGCCCCGCACTCCTGGTATCTGCCGAGCGAGTCCTCGAAGAGGACCAGGGCACGGTCCAGGTTGCCCAGTTCCAGTTCGACCGCGGCGAGGTTGACCAGGGCGGTCGCCGCGCTGAACGGCGAGCCGTGCGTCTCGGCCAGCTCCAGGGCACGCGCGAAGTAGGTCCGGGCCCGGTCCAGCTCGCCGAGTTCGAGGCGGGCGACGCCCAGGTTGATCAGAGTGGAGATGGTCCGGGCCCGGGCCGACTCGCCGATCACGTCGACCCAGCGCAGCGAGCGGTCGAACTGCGCGGCGGCCTGCGTCAGCTCGCCGAGGTTGAGATGGACCAGCCCCCAGATGTTGGCGATGCTCGCGGCCAGCTCGGCCTGCTGGTGCGCCTCGGCCAGCGGCTGTGCCTCGGCGAGGTGGCCGAGCGCCTCCTGGAATCGGTTGGTGGCCACTCCGAGCGTCCCTCGGGTCAGCAGCATCATCGCCTCGGCCCGCTGGTCGGCCGTACGCCGGGCGGCGTCCAGCGCGGCCTCGCTCATCGCGTCCAGCTCGGCCATGTGGTAGCGCAGCAGCATGTCCGGCCGGATCGCATAGGTGAGCAGCCAGGCGTACCGGGTCGGGCCCTGCCGCGCGGCGTACTGCACGGCGGCGCAGATGCCGGCCCGCTCCGCGTCGAGCCAGTCCAGAGCGGCCCGGGCGGATTCGTGCTCGGGTGTGCGCAGCCCGGACGGTGATTCCGGGAGGCGTGCCGGGTACATCATCGGGTAGCACCGGATCGTCGCGTCGTTGGCGCCGTAGAGGTACCAGTCGAAGAGGCGGCGCAGCGCGGCCGCCCGCTCGTCCGCCGACTCGTCGGCGGCGGCCCGGTCGGCGGCGTAGAGCCGGAGCAGGTCGTGCAGGCGGAACCGTTCCATGGTGTGTCGCTCCACCAGGTTCGCCGCGGCGAGCTGGTCCAGCAGCCGGCCGGCGCGCTCCTCGTCGAGACCGAACAGCGCCGCCGCGCCCGGCACCGACACGTCCGGCCCGGGCACCAGCCCGAGCAGCCGGAACGCCCGTCGCTGCGCCTCGTCGGAGCCGGCGTAGGACAGGTCGAACGCCGAGCGGACCGTCAGATTCTCGTCCCCGTCGGCGGTGAGCTTCGCCAGCCGGTCCCCGGCGGCGAGTTGGCTGGCGTACCGGGACGGGTCGAGCGAGGGCCGACCGGCCAGGTTCGCGGCGACGATCCGCAGCGCCAGCGGCAGCCTGCCGCAGAGATCGGCCAGTTCCGCCGCCTCTTCGGCACCGAGCTGGTCCGGCCCGACGATCCGGCGGAGCAGCTCGTGCGCCTCGTCGGGGACGAGCAGGCCGAGCACCAGCCGGCGGGCGCCGTACAGCGCCGTCACCCCGCCGAGGTCCGATCGGCTGGTGATCAGGACGGCGCAGCCCGGCCGACCGGGCAGCAGCGGCGCCACCTGCGCGGCGTCGGCGGCGTCGTCGAGGAGCAGCAGCACCCGACGGTCCGCGAGCCGGGACCGCAGCAGGGCGGCGCGTTCGTCCGTGCCGTCCGGCAGACCGACCGGATTCACCCCGGCGGTACGCAGCAGCTCGGCAAGTACGTGTGCCGGATCCCGCCGGCCCGGTCCGGCGCCGCGCAGCCGGACATACCACTGGCCGTCCGGGAAGTCGGCCCGGACCTGGTGGGCGACCCGGATGCCGAGGGCGGACTTGCCCACCCCCGGCGGCCCGCTGACGACCACCACGGCCGGCCCGCCGCCCGCTGGTTGCCGTAGCTCGTCGAGGAGTTGCTTGAGTTCCCTGCCCCGGCCGACGAAGTCGCCGACGTCCAGCGGCAGTTGGCAGGAGGCCGTCCACGGTGCCGTCTCGGGGACGGCCCGGGTCGGGTCGTCGCTGTCGCCGGTCGGCGGCGGGTCACCCCGGAGCAGGGCGAGGTGGACCCGCTGCACCTCCTCGCCGGGGTCGACACCCAACTCCTCCCGCAGGCGCCGCCGCAGGTCGCGGTAGACGGCGAACGCCTCGCCGCGCCGGCCGCACCGGGTCAGACCGATCATGAGCTGCACCCAGAAGCGCTCCCGCAACGGATGCCGGCCGGTCAGGCCGTGCAACTCGCCGACCAGGGCCGAGTGGTCGCCCGGTGCCCGCAGGTCGAGGTCGATGCGGCGTTCCAGCGCGGCCAGCCGGAGTTCGACCAGCCGGGGTACGACCTCGCGGTCCAGGTAGTCCGAGCCGACGTCGACCAGGGGCTCGCCCCGCCAGAGGTCGAGGGCCGCCCGGAGGAAGGTCGCCTCGGTCGCCGGGTCCGCCGCCTTCCTGGCCGCCTCGGCCCGCCGCAGCGCCACCTCGAACCGGCCGACGTCGACGTCCTGCGGGTCGATCGCCAGCCGGTAGCCGCCGACCTGGCGCTCGATCCGGACCGGTTCGGCACCGGCCTCGTCGAGACTGCGGCGCAGCCGGGTCACGCAGGTGTGCACGGCGGCGCGGGGATTCTCCGGCGCGGCCGGACCCCAGATGGCCGCCACCAGTTCGTCGACCGCGACAGGCCGGGCCGGCTGGACCAGCAGGGCGGCGAGCAGCGCCCGCTGCCGGTTGGAACCGATCCGCACGGGACCACGAGCCGAGTGGATCTCAAGTGGTCCGAGAATCCCGAAACGCATCCCTTGCCTCCCCCCGCAAGGATTTTTCCGAGTCTATTCCGCGGGTACGTCACTTCCGCAGTGGCATGTCCGGTTGTCGTCGGTAACGGTGTCGGCAACCGTCCAGGTGCACCTCGCCGCATTGGTCCGGTCGGCCGAGGTGGCGACCCTGCCCCGTCATGCGCTGCCGACTGGGCTGGCGCGGTCGCTGCGGCCCGGTCCCGGGCTCCTACGGCGTCGCGTCCAGTCGTTGTCCAGTGGTGCATGGCACGTTGCTCCCGGAACCAGCGCCACATCGACAACGGAGGGATCTGACGATGAGGGCCAGGCTGAGGAAGTTGGCGGTACGAGGCACGGTCGCCGCGGTGGTGGCCACCGGGGTGGCGGTGCCGGCCGCCCCGCGACCGGCGCAGGCGATCGACCCCGCCACGATCATCCAGGTGGCGCAGTACGCCTACGCCGCGTACTCGCTCTACAGCGACTCGAGGAGCGGTGGGCTGACCCTGGAGCAGGCGGTCACCATGATGATCAGCGAGGTCCGCCGCTCCGAGCAGGCGATCAAGAACCACATGGACGCGCTGACCGTCGCCGAGGTCCGGGGCTGCACCGAGCACGCCATGCTGGAGTTCGTCGAGAGCCAGGACTTCTCGATGAGCCTCAAGCAGCGATTCGCCCAGGACGCCACCGCCTGCGTCACGGCGATCAACGTCCGTTACGACGTCGTCGGGCAGAACTTCAACTTCGGGGCGATGCGCGACCTCGGCGTCCTGCTCACCTCGCTGGGGCCGGTCGCGTTGGCGGCGCGGGCGCAGGCCAACCTTCAGACCGCACAGCTGGAGCAGTACCTGATCGCCGCCTTCACCAAGATCCAGACCACGTTCCAGGTGTTCTGCAACGCATACTTCGACCGGTTCTACCTTCCGATTCCGAACGAGGAGGAGGTGTGGCAGATCTACCCCGAGCTGTTCATCCCCGGTTACTTCGAATGTGTGGAACACGCTGGTGGACCCATGGCGGCCCGGCATGAGTACGCGCTGTGGCGCTGGGGGGCGTTCGCCGGGTACCCCGATCCGGCCAACCCCGGTCGGATGCTGGACTACTACCCGCACTATCAAACGCTTCGCGACGACATCGCGCGGAGATCGCTGTCCGGGATCCTCGCGGCGGCCCTGACGGAACTCCGATCCTGACTGGACAACCTCGGCTGGCTACGGGCCTCTCCACCGCGAAGCGCGGGGAGGCCCGTAGCCGAGGCGCTGGCCGACGGACCCGGCCGGGCCGGTGGGGCGCCGATCGCGCTCAGCCGAGAGCGGCCGGGGACTCCGCCTCCGGCACCAGCAGCCGGGGCGTGCTGGTGCCGTCCGCCGGTAGTTCCCGGACCCGGCCGCGTTCCGGCCCTGCGGTCCGGTCCGGTCGGGACCCCGATTCTCTTGAATATCGTCGCTTCTTGATGTTAGGAAGAGTTGATAATTTTCGATCTCTGTGCGGATCTGTCGAGATCCGGGTGGGAGGGTGTTGATGCCAGCACGAGGGATCCTCGCCGGGTTCACCCTCTTCGCCCTGCTGGTGCCCGGTGTGCTGCCGCCGGCCGCCGCGCACGCCGCCGAGCGCCGGGGCAGCGCCACCGCTGCCGGCGGTCCGGTCACCGTCGAGGACGTCTACCGCTACCTGGAGGATCCCGGGATGACCGGTGAGGGGCAGCAGCCGCCGCACGCGATGCTGCGCCCGTACCCGGACGCCCGCACCGCCGCCGCCGACGTCACCGAGCACAGTGCCCGGTCGCCCTGGATACTGCCGCTGAACGGCGACTGGCGACTGGCGATCGCCGACCGCCCCGACGAGGTGCCGGCCGGCTTCCACGCCGAGGGCTACGACGTCTCCGGCTGGCCGATCGCCACGGTGCCGCACACCTGGCAGTCCGACTTCGTCGACCACCCGATGTTCCGCAACATCCCGGAGGAGATCTGGCCCGACGACCCGCCCCGGGTGCCCCGGGACGTCAACCCCACCGGCGCCTACGTGCGCGCGTTCGAGGTCTCCCCGTCCTGGTCCGGCCGGCGGACGTTCCTGCGCTTCGAGGGCGTCACCAGCGGCTACTTCGTCTGGGTCAACGGCCGCTACGTCGGATACGACCAGGGCGGCTACACCCCGGCCGAGTTCGACGTGACCGACGCGCTGCGCCCGGGCACCAACCGGGTCGCGGTGCAGGTGCACCGGTGGGGTTCGGGGGCATACCTGGAGGACGTCGACCAGTGGCGCTACAGCGGCATCTTCCGCGACGTCTGGCTGTACGCCACCCCGCGGACCCACCTGCGCGACGCGTACGTCACCACCGACCTGGACGACCGGTACCGGGACGCCACCCTCACCGCCCGGGTCGAGCTGGCCGGACCCGTCGACGGGTACACCGTGCGGGGCACCCTGCGCGACGCCACCGGCCGGACGGTCAGCACGATGACCGGGCAGGGCACGCTCAGCACCACCGTGCGGGACCCGGCCAAGTGGAGCGCGGACGCGCCACACCTGTACGCGCTGGTGCTGGAGCTGCTCGACCCGGACGGCCGGGTGGTGCACACCACCGCGCAGGCGGTCGGCTTCCGCGAGGTCGAGGTGCGCGACGCGCAACTGCTGGTCAACGGCGAACGCATCCTGATCAAGGGCACCAACCGGGCGGAGACCGACCCGGAGACCGGCCGGCACGTCAGCCGGGCGGCGCAGCGCCGTGACGTCGCGCTGATGAAGAGCCTGCACATCAACGCCGTGCGCACCTCGCACTACCCCTCGGACCCCTACCTCTACGACCTGGCCAACCGGCACGGGCTGTGGATCGCCGACGAGGTGGACATCGAGACCCACTCCCACGAGAACTGCCCGAACGACTGCCTCGCCTCCCGGCCGGAGTGGCAGGCGGCGTTCGCGGACCGGTTCCAGGCGATGGTGCACCGCGACAAGAACCACCCGAGTGTGATCATCTGGGACACCGGCAACGAGGCGGGCCTGGGCACCGCGCACTTCGCGATGGCCGAGTGGGCGGACGCCAACGAGCCCACCCGGCTGCTCTACCACCAGTCCAACAACCCGAACGGCGACGCGCCGTACGCCGACGTGTGGGGGCCGCGCTATCCGACTCCCGGGTACGTCGAGTCGATCGCCCGCACCACCACCCGGCCGGTGGTCTTCGGCGAGTACGCCCACGCGATGGGCAACAGCGTCGGCAACTTCGACCGGTTCTGGGCGCTCGTCCGGCGTTACCCGTCGCTACAGGGCGGCTTCGTCTGGGACTGGGCCGAGGCCAACCTGCGGCAACCGCTGGTCCTCACCCCGGACTCGTCGGCCAACCGGATCCAGGCGTTCTTCGTCGGTAAGCCGTCCCTGGCCGACGGCCGGCGCGGCAAGGCCGTCGCACTGTCCAGCCTGGACGATTTCGTCAACGTGTTCCGCGATCCCCGGCTCGACCTCACCGGTGCGGTGACCCTGGACGCCTGGGTACGGCCCGGCGAGTGGGCCGGCAGCTTCCCGGTGGTCACCAAGGGCCGGGCGTACGCCCTGCAGATGCGGGACCGCACGACCCTGGAGTTCGGGGTCACCACCGATGCCGGCTGGGCTTCGGTGGCCGCGCCGGTGCCGGCAGACTGGTACGACGGCTGGCACCGGGTCAGCGGCGGCTACGACGGGGCGGCGTTGCGGCTCTACGTCGACGGCACCGAGGTCGGCAGCCTCGCCCGCTCCGGCCCTCTGGATCCCGGTCTGTCCGAGGTGAACATCGGCCGCAACGCCGCCACCCAGCAGGACGACCTGGGTACCCGGTTGGCCCGGGGGCTGGTCGACGACGTCCGGGTCTACGGCGCGGCGCTGACCGCCGACGAGCTGGCCGCCGATCCGGTGCACCGGGCCGCACTGGCCCTGGACTTCGACCGGGCGCAGCCGCGCGGCGAGTTCGACAGCCTCGGCCTCAGCCTCTCCGGCACGGACGGGATGGTCGGCACCGACCGCTACCTCCAGCCGGAGACCGTGGAGGTGGCCTGGGCACACGCGCCGGTCCGGTTCGGTACCGACGACGCGGCGACGGGCCGGGTCCGGGTGCAGAACGAGCAGCCGGCGGCCGCGCTCGACCTGCGGCTGCGCTGGTCGCTGGTCGAGGTGGACCGGACGCTCCGCTCCGGCACCCGCTCGCTGCGGCTCGGCCCGGGCCAGACCGTCGACCTCGCCCTCGGTGCCGCGCCGCCGAACCCGCAGGACCGGCAGCGCCGGCTGCGGCTGGAGGCGATCGGCGCCGACGGTGTCCGGTACGGCTGGGACGAGTTCGCCGCCGGCGGCCGGGCGGTGCCCGGCGTACTCCCGCCGGCACCGGCCGGCGCCGCCCCCCGGTTGACTCGGGACGGCGAGACCGTGCTGGTCTCCGGTCCCGGCTGGCGGTACCGCTTCGACACCGGCACCGGCATCCTGCGCTCGATGACCTCCGGCGGGCGGGAACTGCTGCGCACGGGTCCGGAACTCGACGTCTACCGGCCGCCGACCAGCAACGAGACGTACGGCTGGGGCACCGCCGACCGGGAGGTCTGGCACGCGCTCGGCCTCGACCGGCTGCGGACCGAGGTGACCGGCGTGTCGTCCGCGCTGGAGGGCGGTGCGGCGGTGGTCGAGGTGCGCAGCGTCGCCCGGGGCTCGGCGGCCTTCGAGATCGACCAGACCATGCGCTACCGGATCGACGGGCGCGGCACCATCACGCTGCGACACCGGGTCACGCCGCGCGGGGCGGGGGTCGGGCAACTGCCCTACCTGCCCCGGGTCGGCGTGCAGGTCCGGGTACCGGACTCGATGCAGCGGTTCGCCTGGTACGGCCGGGGGCCGCAGGAGACCTACAACGACCGGCAGCGGGGTGCCTTCACCGGCGTCTGGCGCAGCACGGTCGACGAGGAGTACGTGCGCTACTCCCGGCCGCAGGCGTACGGAAACCACACCGGGGCCCGGTGGGCGTCGCTGACCGACGGCCGGCGGGGACTGCTGGTCGGCACCTCCAGCGGCGCCGACCTCGACGTCAGCGTCACCCCCTACGACGAGCTGGCCCGCGCCGAATACGACTTCCAGCTTCCGCTGGTCCGTAACCGGGGCTGGGTGACGCTGCACGCCGCCGCCGGTGAGACCGGGATGGGCGAGACGCCGAACTCGGTGCTGGACGAGTACCGGGTGCCGGCGAACCGGTCGCACGAGTACACCCTGACGCTGCGCCCGCTGAATGAGCGGGAGATCCGGGCCGGCGGGGTACCCGACTCCCGGGCGGCCGCGCCCTGCCCGCCGGAGGTCGCGGTGGCGGCCGGCGCGGAGATCCGCCCCGGCGAACCGCAGCGGGTGGCGGTCACGGTCACCGCCCGGTGCGCCGACGGCCTGCGGGATGCGGTGGTCAGGCTGGCCGCGCCGGCCGGCTGGACGGTCAGCCCGGCGGCCGTCCCGCTGGCCGAGGTGGCGTTCGGGACACCCGAGGAGGCGGCCTTCACGGTCACCGCGCCGCCGGAGACCGACTACGGCAGCTACCAGCTGACCGCCACGCTGGACGCGGTCGGCAACGGCTTCCCGAGCACCGTCGAGGCCAGCACGACGGTACGCGCCCCGCTGCCGCCGGGCGACCGCTGGGTGAGCGACCTGCCGTTCCTGGAGGCCGAGAACGGGTGGGGGCCGGTGGAGCGGGACATGAGCAACGGCGAGCAGCCGGCCGGTGACGGGGGGCCGCTGCGCATCGGCGCGACGACGTACGACAAGGGGATCGGGGCGCACGCAGCGTCGCGGATCGTGGTCGACCTGGCCGGCGGATGCAGCGCGTTCCGGGCCGATGTCGGGGTCGACGACGAGGTGGACGGGGGCTCGGTCGGCTTCGAGGTCTGGGTCGACGGCGAGCGGCGGGCCGCGACCGGGGTGCTGACCGGTGCGGCCGGGCCCGAACGGATCTCCGCCGACGTCACCGGCGGCCAGCGGCTGGAGTTGCGGATCACCGACGGCGGCAACGGCAACGGTGAAGACCACGGCGACTGGGCCGCCGCCCGGTTGACCTGTTCCTGACGCCGGTCGAGCTGTTCCTCGCCCGCGATCGGCGGCCGGCCGGACACCCCGGCCGGCCGCCGGTGCCCGGCTACGGCGCCACCGGGTACTCCGCGAGGTAGACCGGCGCGCCGACCCGGGTGGTGTCGGCCGGCGCGCCGACCCGGTTTGCCGAGTCGGCAAGTTCACTTGCCGCTACGCCGCTACCGGGCGGATCGTCGGTGCCGGTAACCGAAGTCCGGGCCGAAGCGGCGGGAGGGCGACCGATGATCGACGAGAACGACGCCATGCGGGCGGGGCAGCGCGACGAGGAGCGGACGGCGTCACCGTTCCCTGACGACGAGCCGTTCTCGGCCCGCGCCGAGCAGGAGAACTGCGAACGTATTCTCGGCGACCGGCGGCACGGAATGGAGTTCTGAGCGCCCGACCGCCGTCGGTGCGAGCGCGTGCGGGAGAAGTGGTCAGAAGCGCGAGTACGTCGCCGTTCGGCGGCTACCGCTGGGTGGGACCGGCCGGGATCAGTCGGGCGTGCACGATGAGCGCTCGGACGAGGCAACCGAGTGCCGCAGTCGCGGCGACGGCGCGGGTGATGTTCCAGTTGACCCAGCTCCCTTCGTACGCGGCGCGCACGGCGGCCGGATCGGCGATGGCGCTCGGGTCGCCGGCCGCCGCGAGTTCCTCGTTGAGCGGCACGCTGATGCCCATCGTGATGGCGAAGGCGACCACGTAGAGCAGAAAGGCGGCGACGATCCAGGGCAGTACGGGCCTGCCGTCCCGGCGCAGGTGCAGGATCGCGGCGATGGCGGTCAGTGGCAGCGCCCCGAAGAAGCTGGCCGCGAACCAGCCGTTGCGCACCGTCGCGTTGATCCACTGCATCGTACTGATGAAGGTGTGGTCATCGACCCGGGCCAGGCCGATCATGACCGAGCAGGCGTAGGCGTAGAAGAACCCGGCGATGAGCCCCATCGCGACCACAGCGCCGCCCAGCGACCAGGCGCGGGCGAGCTGAGTGGTACGGCGGGGCGCAGGCGCCATGACGGGTGCGGACACGGACAGCGACACGCCAGACCTCCGAGCTAGAATCGAACCAGCGAGTACGGATTAAACCGTACCGGCAAGTTCGGTTTAGCGCCAGGTCGACCTCAGGAGGCATCTTGACCGGGCAGACACGTCGCGGCCGACCCCGCTCGGGGGAGCAGGCGGTGCGTCGCCAGGGCGCACTCGACGCGGCCCTGGCCGAACTCGTCACCCATGGCATCGAAGGCACCACGATGCAGGCCGTCGCCGCGCGCGCCGGCTGCTCGAAAGAGAGCCTGTACGCCTGGTTCAACAACCGCGACGGGCTGCTCTCGGCATTGATCGAGCGGCAAGCTGAGCAGGTCAACACGGCCGTGTCGGCCGCGCTGGACCGTCCGGCCGAGCCCCGCGCGACGCTGATCGCCATCGCCGAGAACCTGCTGCGACTGCTCACCAGCGACGCTTCGGTGGCGTTGAACCGGGCCGCCATGTCGTCCGCCGAACTCGCCGCGCTGCTGCTGCGACACGGCCGACACACCACCGGTCCGCTGGTCGAAGCCTTCCTCGCCCGGCTGGCCGACGCGGGCCTCGTGCGCGTCGAAGACCCCGCGGACGCCTTTCAACTCCTCTACGGCCTGGTGGTCCGCGACGTGCAGATCCGGACACTGCTGGGTGAGCCGCCCCCATCCATCCGTCGCATCCGCGCCGATGCCCGGGTGGCGGTCGACCGCTTCCTCGCTCTCGGCAACCAGCCCAGCTAATCCGCCAGCTGACCCGCACCTCGGCGCTACCGGCCGGGTCGGCTGTCGATGCGCGTACCAGACTAGC